>CAZXHQ010000068.1:0-11106 GCA_964640145.1 uncultured Rhodothermales bacterium
GAGAGCTCGGGTTTAACCTTGCGTACGTAGAAATACAAAGATGTCATCACGTCGCGCCCGTCGCGATAAACGTAGACGATCTTTCCACTCTCTGACAATGGCTGGATGATTTCTGCGGCCTCTCGGTCGCCAAAAAACGACTCGACGTTCGCAGGAGAATGACTCTTGAGAACACGCGGGCTGTCCCTAAGCGACGCGCGAAGACTCTTGACGACATCGTCATTTCGTCCGCTCATCCGAAGATGATCCAAATTAAGGAACGTCGCGCCGTAAGCGTGAAAATTATTTCGTATGGCATCAATCGTTAGATGTGTCCCCGACCTGCGATGCGAGAATACGAGTATGTGTTCCGGCATAGATAGGATGCTGGACGAAGCGCTACGATCGTAAATGAGCAGTCGACGGAGAATCGTGCGGCAATACCCTTCGATGCAAGTCGCCGTCGGAGCTCACGGAGCCGTCACGCGGACGTTTCGTGCGTCAGGGTGTATTTATCAATCCGTCGTCTCGCGACCTTATACCGGGTTGCATAAACGACAAGGAGCACCAATTCAGGAATAATGGTGGCGACCGCTGCGCCGTTGATTCCATAGGCCGGAATCAGATAGAAATTCAACCCCACGTTTACGAGAACGGCCATCCCAAGGGCAGCCGAGACGAACCGCTGGGCTTCCATCGAGATCAGTGCCGCGTACAGCAGCGTGTTGGCGCACAGTAACGGGAAGCTCCATACCAGGATCTGCAGCGCGCCGGCGGCCGGACCGTACGCCGGATCGGGATCCAGGAGCCGTATGACGGGTGCTGCAAGAAGGAACAGGCCGACCGTAATGAGGAGGCTCACCCCGACGGTGCCGAGGAGGCTCTTTTTGAGCACCGAGTCGAAGCGCGCATAGGATGCCCCGTGGTACAGCTTCGCCAGACGCGGATATACGGCGGCGATGGAGACGATGGCCGGAAGGACGTTGAGTCCCTCGAGAATTCGGAAGGCGGCTCCGTACTGGCCCGTAGGCGCTGCACCTAGGAAGGCTTCGATCATGACCATATCCACCCGATAATAGACTACGGTGAACAGGCCGGCGAGGCCGAATGGGATCATAATCTTGAGGGACTTCTTCAGGAAGACCCAGCTGAGGAGTCGCGGACTGATGGCCGCAAAATGCCGATCGATCCACCAGGCGTTGGCCGCCGTGGTCAGGATCATTCCGAGCGCCATGCCGGCCAGCGTCCACGCGGCCAGGCGCGTGGTTATGAGCAGGGCCAGGCCCATGGCTATGACCAGGACTTTCTCCAGGATGAGCATGACCGCTTCCTGGCGCAGATCTTCGAAGGCTCGGTAGATGCTCCGGCAATAGTTCGTCAGATTGAGAGCGAGCGCGTAGGCGCCGGCGAAGACCACGGCCGCCAGAGAGAGTCCTTCATAGCCGAGAACGAAGCCGGCACCGATCGTAGCGGCCCAGGCCGCGGACGAGTTGACGAGCCGCAGTGCGAGGAAATTGGAGACGAAACGAGCGGCGTGCGAGGGTTCCCGCGACACCTCTCGAATCGTATACTGCGTCATCCCGAGATCGACGAATGCGGCCGCGATCATTCCAAGGGACATCGCCGCGGCCATCACCCCGTATTCATGCACGCCGAGCAGGCGCATGCAGGCGGCCGTGATGAAGACGAACCAGAGCGGCTTCACCAGCCCGTTGGCGATGCCCAGCCACGAGATGTTGCGCAGCAGACTGGGCATCGACTTGCGGGGCCCCTCTTCTCTACGCTTCAATGGAACGAGGAGAATCAGTTCTCAGGTGGTGATGCGATGCCGCCGCGAGGCCGGACATCGCGGCGATGATGAATGTCGTGTCGGCTGTCGCGAAGGGGTTTGCAGCATTGGCCACCAGGGCCTCGGCGATCAGAAAGGCTACGGCCGCCGTCGCGATCATCATGTCCAGGCTGCCCGGCCGTCTCTTTCTCGCGGTGCGGAAAGCGATCCATATCGTGCCGACGTAGAAAAAGAAGATGAGTCCGAATCCGATAAGGCCGTGCCGATAGAGGATGCCGAAATAGGCATTGTGCACGTAGGTAGAGACGCGGGTGGCCTCGTAGACGAGGCTGTAATAGCTATAGGGCACGCCGAGCCCGTGGCCCACCACCGGATTCTGCCGGATGTGCTCCCATGCGGCGCCCATCTCGATGAACCGGTTGACGAGCGAGACGTCCTGCGTCGCGGCGTCGGCGAGAGAGAACAGACGATCCACCAGCCCGGCCAGGATAAGCGTAAAGAAATCTTCGAAGAAGAAGTATCCGATCACCAGGATGGAGGAGATGCCGAGCATGGCGATGGCCGTGATCTGAAGCTTCTGCTTTCTGCCCGCGAGCAGGAAGATGATGGCCATGCCGAGCGCGAACGAGACCCAGACGGCGCGGCTCTGCCCGATTATCACGCCTGTGGCGAAGACGACGAAGACGAATAGGAGTGCGCCGCGCGAAAGCCTGGTGCGCGCGTAGACGAGGAAGACGAGCGTAACGAGGCCGGCCATCAGCAGCACGTGCTCGTTCATCACGACCCGTCCCGTTGCGATCTGCCACAGGTAGTCGGCCTGCGAGAGGCCCGTTCGGTAGTCGAGGACGTTCCGGATGGCGATGAATATGCCGATCGCCCCGAGGCTCAGTAAAATGGGCTTCTGAGGCAGCCGGTCGCGACGCCTGATGCAGATTTCCTTGATGGGAAAGTAGAAGGCGAGCATGGAGAGCGAAATCCACTCGCTTGCGGCCATCGCGAAGTCTCCGTTCTGAAGCGGCGTCAGGACCAGAGACCCCGTTACGTATATCAGGAAGAGAAAGAGCGCCCAGTCGATCTTTGTCCGCAGAACAGGGTCCCGGTAGATGAAGAGGCGGCTCGCATACCAGTAGGCGAGATAGCTCAGATAGACGACGCCGTAGAGTACTTCCTCGACCTGAAATCCCTCGGCGTATCGCACGACGGCGACGAAGCCCAGGAGGATGACGCACAGGAGCGCCACTTCATCCCGGGCGAGCACCGCGAAGGCGGGCACGCCGATGAGAAGCGCGACGATGAGGAGCTGCGCCGTCACCGACAGCACGGTGCCCGCAAGAACGACGGCGAGAGCCAGCGCCAGGATGCCGAAGAGGACGATGCGGGAGCCGTTCCAGAGCTGTTCGGGCTCGAGCCGTCGTAGAGCGGTCGGTAGATCCGTCATCTCGCGACCCCGGGTTCGGCCCTATCGACGGGGTTTCTGCGAGCGTACACTTCGCGGTTCCGGAGAGGTAACGCGGCAGCCTCCGAGCCGTCCAGATAGTACACCGAATATCCAATCGACGTGAGCAGCTCGTAACAGCGACGGCTTTGCTCTTCCCCGTGCAGGGCGAGCAGGATGAGCGGCGCCGTCTCCCTCAGAAGCGTACGCGCGCCCTTCAGAAGGCCCTCCTCGCCCCCTTCGACGTCGATTTTCATCAGGTCGGGTCGAGACGCCGGGTACGCCCGAATGAACGCGTCGACCGTCAGCGAGGGCACCAGATAGTCCGACCGGTCGTGCGAGATACGGCCCGTCGCGTTGAGCCGTCCCGTCTGAAAGCCGACCAGCCCGTCGTACTCGCCGAGGGCCGCCTGCACGAAGGTGGTATTCTGAAGATCGTTGAGCCGAATGTGCTCCAGGATGTTGTCGGCGTTCTCGGCGAACGGCTCGAAGGCGTAGACGGCACCGCTGCCGCCGGTCAGGCGTGAAAAGGCTACGGTGTAGAACCCGGCATTGGCTCCTACGTCCCACACGACCATTCCCGGCTGAACGAGCGAAGCGACGAGCTCCTGCTTTTCCGGCTCGTACGTGCCGATCCAGCAGCTGTGCAAGCTCGATCCGGCAATCCACCGGACGCCCTTGTTGACGCCGCCGCGAACGGTCAGCACGCTGCGCTTCGGAACGAGACGAAGCGGCAGGCGCAGAAGTCCGCCGATCGCCGTCTTTGCGTCCGAGTCCGTCAGCCTCCTGATCAGTGTGCGCATGAGATCGAGTGGTCCTGCAACGCGTCCGCTAACTGGACGCTCCCTGCAATCGTCGGAGAAAACGTGCGTGGTTCGCTCGCCACCACTCGTACGTGAGGACGAAGATCGCCGCCAGCAGCAATGCCGACAGCGTGGCCAGTATGCAGATGACCGAACGCTTGGGTTTCGCCTTCAGCACGGGCGGCACGGCGTGGTCGACGACCTGCACGGCCTGCGCCTCGCGCTCTTCCTGGAAACGCGCCTGTTCGTAGAGCGGGCCGAGCACTTCCAGGATGCTGCGCTGAATCGTTCCCTCGAGCTCGAGCTCGACGTACCGGCGGGCGACGTTCGGGACCTCCGACTGCGGGACGGGCAGAAGCTGCTCGCTTCCGGCCAGTGCGGCCTGATATTTTCGGTTCGCCGCCTCCGCAACCTCGTGCATCGCCTGCACCTGCGCATTGTCGGGGCCGTACTGCGCCCGCAGCGCTTCGTACTGCACCTCGGCCTCCATCGCGCTGCGCCGCACGGCGCCGATCTGCTCGAAGAAGGCCTCCGTCTGGCTGGGCAGGTCGTACACCCCATGCTCCCGCTGGAACTGCTGCGTGGCGTTCAGCACCGAATCGATCGCCGAGCGAGCCTCCAGGTATCTGTGTTCGATGGAGCGCCTGTAATTCGAAGCGCCTTCGGTCGAGAGCCGCGCGTTCATGTCGTTCAGGCGGCGGACGAAAAAATTGGCCATGCTGGCGGCCCGCTCCGGATCCCGGTCCAGCACGGAGATCGAGAGGAAGTCGAACTCCATGTCGATCTCGAACTCGACGTTGTCTCGCAGCATCTCGACCGCTTCCTCTACGGGATGCTCCTCGTCTCCCGTCTCGTACACGGTAATCAGATTGAACGAGTCGACGGCCGCCTCCATCATGTTTCGGCTCGTCAGGAGGGCCAGGTAGCGGGTGTAGTCGCCGGCCGGGCCGCCGCCAAGGAGTGCGGACGCGGCCGCCGGGAGGTTGCTCAGGATGGCCGACGAGAGGGAGGCGCCTTGCGATTCGGGCACCAGCACGCGAGCGCTGGCGCGGTACCAGTTCGGCAGCAGCAGGCTGATCACGACCGACGCGACCGCGACGAACCCCGTCACGGCGAGAATAAGCGTGCGACCTCGATAGAGCCGCTGAAGAACGACCCACACGGAATCTTCAGCCTGCTGCCGGCGCAGCTGCTCCGACCGCTCGGCCGAGGTGTCGATGTCTTCTTCCACTGGCTGCATGCATCCTGCTGCGGTCTGCAGCGTCTAGTTTCGCCGGATCAGGAGATAGGTCGTGATGACCGCCGTAGCGGCGCCGATCGACGAGACGATATTCTGTACCGTACGCGATCGTTCGTCGAGATCGGCTCGCCGATCCTGCATCAAGAGCCGCTGGAGCTCCGCCGTATCGGCCCGCGGTTCGGCGCGGTTGATAAAGATCTTGTCGCCGGACTCGATCGAAGTTCCCAGCGCATCCGCATATCGTCCTGTTCCGGCCTCGATCACGAACGCGTCTCCGGCGTTGTCGCTCAGGCCGCCCGAGGCCTCGATATAATGCTGGAAGCTCGCGCCGGGCTGGTGCGGTACGTAGCCCGGCCGGTTGACCTGCCCGAGTACGAAGACGCTGTTTTCATCGCGCGGAACGACGACCCGGTCGCCATCCTGGACGTAGACGGGATTCGATCTGCTCAGCTCGCTAAGGTCTAGAGGCACGCTGTTCTGCAAATACAGCTCGTGCGTCAGATACGCGCGGCTGATGTAATCCATACGGGCCAGCCGCGTGTTCTGAAACATGGCCAGCGAGTCGGTTCGAAACAGGTCGAACTCCGGCGTCGAGAGCTCGAACCGGTTTCGGCGTTCGGTCTGGGGTTTCGGCGGCGGGAGCGTCGCACGCTGCAAGGAAGCGCCTCGCGCCAGCGCATCCTCTCGCAGTCCACCGGCCATGTCGAGGAGCTCCATCACCGTCGTCTCTCCCGGCACGACCGAATAGGTGCCGGGATACTGGACGCGGCCCTCGATGGAGGCGGAGCCGCGGACGGTCGGGTTCTGCAGCGCGTGCACCTGATCCCTTGCGTCGACCTTCACCGATCCGTCCAGCGCCGCGACGTCGTGAATCTCCGACGTCGTGCGTCCGTCGCCGCGCGCACGCAGGACGCGGACCTTGGTGAAGCCGCGCGGCGGGTCTTCGCCCGTCGCCAGGACGAGCAGATCGTAGACCGAATCGTCGGGACGATGGTCGTAGGCGCCCGGAAAGGCGACCTCGCCGCTGACGAAGACGGCGTCGTAGTTCGGGTTGAAGGTCGGTACGGAGATCACGTCGCCGTCGTTGAGATAGGGATTGTGCGACGTCTCGCCCGTAGAGTAGTACTTCAGCAGGTCGATGCGCTCGCTCGAGCCGTCCCGATGGATGAGCTTGATGTTGCGAAGCGCCGGTCGAAGATCCGGATTCGCGACGGGCGTCCGCAGCGTATCGAGGAACGCCATGTTGATGACGGTGGCCACGCGGGCCACCGGCGTGGCCACGTACCGACCCGGCACGGGAATGGCGCCGGAGATGTGCACGTAAAACTGCCGCGGCTGGGCCAGGGTCGCCTCCACGCGGACGTTTTCAAACTCCTCCTGAAGGGCCAGGCGCGCCATCCGCCGGGCCTCGGCCAGCCGCCGTCCGGCAACGTCCACCGCGCCGGCCTCCGGCAGCAACAGATGCCCGTCGGCCGACACGGGGATCTGGGTCATGATCGGCCGCGGCCCGCCGATGGACACGTCGAAGACGTCGCCCGGGCCGACGATGTAGCGCTCAGCATCGACCGCCCCTTCCATCGGTGCAATCTCGTTCAGCCGTGAAAGCTGCGTCATGCTTTGCAGCGGATTCAGATTGAAGCCGCTCAACGTGCCGAACGACGACGGACGCTGGCGGTCGCCGAACTCCTGTGCAGACGCCTGGAAGGACGCCGGAAGAACGCACGCGCAGACCAGGCCCGTGCATACGATCGTTTTCAACGAAGCGGGGACATACATGTAGCTTTGCTGTGGACTGTTGGCCTTCGGAAGGGGGAGTCCGGTCACGGGCGGAGCCTCAGAGGCGGAGCCGCGAACATATGGTTCCCGAACCTGTAGCGATATTCCGTATAGGCGAATATCAGGCGGAAAGGAAGGTCTAGATTTGCAAAGCCGCGCCGTATAGAAGGTACTCCTTTCGGTCGGACGCTGCAAAAAATCGCATCCGCCGCGGAACGCCCCGACCTGGCTTCGAGGCACGTTCAATAGGCGACTGCGGTGTCGTGTTCCCCTTATGCAGGACCCCTTCACGAACCTCCGCCCAAGATGCTGCGCCGCAATGCCCCCGGAAAGATCAATCTCGGGCTCCACGTGCTCCGAAAGCGGGATGACGGCTATCACGACGTCGAGACCGTATTCGTGCGGATCCCCTGGGCCGACGTGCTCCGCGCGCAGGCCGCCGATGAGATCGTGCTGACCTGCACGGATCCCTCCATACCCGTCGGCGATGACAACCTGGTCGTTCAGGCAGCTCGACGTCTCCATCCGCGGAAAGGCGCTGTCGTCGATCTGGAGAAGCATTTGCCCGTGGGGGCCGGACTGGGCGGCGGCTCCTCCGACGCGGCGGCGGCGCTCCTCCTGCTCAACGACCTGTGGGCACTGCAGCGATCACGGGCGGAGCTGGCTGCGCTCGCCGCCGAGATCGGTTCCGACGTGGCTTTTTTTGTGGATGGAGAGCCGTCGGCGCTGGGCACAGGCCGCGGCGAACGTCTCGAGACGCTCGTCGATCCGGTAATGGACGAGCCGTACCGGATGCCGTTTCCGCTCGTCGTAGCCGTGCCCCATGTGCGGGTGTCGACCGCGGCGGCATACGGGCTGATCGAGCCGCGCGAAAACGGACGGCCGCGACTGAAGGAGCTGGTTCTCTCGAACGACCCCGCCCGCTGGCGCGCTGAGCTCACGAACGATTTCGAGGCGCCCGTCCTCGAGCGCTTCCCGCCTGTGGCCGATACGAAGGCGGCCCTCGAACGAGCCGGCGCGGCCTATGCTTCCCTCTCCGGCTCAGGCGCTGCCGTCTTCGGCATCTTCGAAGACGACGCCCATGCCGCCGCCGCAGCGGAGGCCCTCCGCCGATCCGGCCACCGGACCTGGCACGGCCGGGTCTGAAGGACGCGACGACCGTTGGCAGCCGAGCGGCTGCTAGCAACCGTCGACCCTCAACCGTCAACCGAAAATCACCACCCCACGCGCCGATCGCCGTCGTCCTCGTCCTCGTCGCGCTCTTCCTCGCGCGGCGTCGGAAGTTCGTAGTCCACCCCGAATTCTTCCGGTCGTGGGAAGCGTTCCCGGCTGATGGCGACCTCGTCGGAGTCGACGAGCCTGCGGAAGTAGTCTCCGACCAGGAACAGAGCGTTATGCGCCCCCTGCCCCCAGAAGTTTGTGCGGAAGGTCACGCGGCGGTCATTGAATCCGACCCAGGCCCCCGCCACCAGTTCCGGGTGCATGAGCATGAACCATCCGTCGGCGGCCTCCTGCGTCGTGCCCGTCTTCCCGGCGAGGTCGTAGTCGCCCAGACCGTACTGGTGTCGGACCCGCACGCCCGTGCCGCCTGGACGGTTGATCACGCCGCGCATCATGTTGACCACCGTGTAGGCCGTTTGCTCCGAGAGCGCCTCCTCCGGCGTGGGCTTGTGTTCGTAGAGGACGTTGCCGAATCGGTCCTCGATCCGCGTCACAAACACCGGATCGTAGCGAAGTCCGCCGTTGGCGAGCGTGCTGTAGGCGGAGGTGAGCTCGAGCAGCGTCACGTCGCTCGTGCCCAGAGCCAGTGCCGGGACCTCGTCGAGCGGACTTTGAATCCCCATGCGCCGCGCGTAGAAGGCCACCTGGCTCGGATTGACGAGTTGGGTGATGACCCGGGCGGTGACGGTATTCGTCGACGTCGCGAGCGCCTCCGCCAGCGTCATTTGCTGTCCGCCCGAGCCGCCGAAGTTACGCGGCTGCCAGACCTGTCCGGTGGCGGGATCCACGTACGTATACGTGCTGTCGGGCAGGCGGGTATAGGGCGACCAGCCGTTGTCGATGGCCGCGGTATACACGAACGGCTTGAACGTCGAACCCGGCTGCCGCGCGGCCTTGTTGACGTGGTCGTACCACTCCGTCTCGAGGTCGCGTCCGCCGACCCACGCTTTGATGTAGCCGGTATGGGGGTCGATGGAGACGAGCCCCGCCTGCAGGCGGGTCTTCGCCGTCTTGAGCGAGTCGACGAATTCGCTGTTGCCGCGGAGCTGTGCCACCGCCTCTTGCGGCGAGAGATTACCTTCGCGGCGCAGGGAGCGGTACCGCTCCGTCTCCCTGATCGAGGCGGTCAGAAGCTCCGGATGCTGGCGCCAGAAGGCCGCCCAGGGCTCGTAGCCGGTCTGCTGAATGTACGGTTCGAGCTCCTGCCAGAAGCCGCACTGCCCGCTCCATTCACAGTCGACGACCGCCTGCAGCCCCTCCATGTTGCTGTCCACCGACTGTTTCGCGAGCTCCTGCATCCGCGAATCCAGCGGCGTGAAGACGCGCAGCCCGTCGGAGTAGAGGCTGTGCCCGTTCTCGTCGGCCCATTCACGCATCCAGAGGCGCACCTGCTCGGCGAAATACGGTGCCAGGCTGGCGGTCAGCTCCGAGGACGGGTTGTAGTCCGTCACGACCGGATCATCGCCGTGCTCTTCGTAGAAAGCGCGGCTGATGTAGCCCTCGCCCATCATCTGGCGCAGCACCACGTTGCGGCGACGCTGCGAATTCTCGGGGTTACGGTACGGATTGTAGTAGGTCGTTGCCTGGAGCATGCCCACGAGCGTGGCTCCCTCGAGCGGAGAGAGGTCCGAGACCGATTTGCTGAAGTACGTCTGGGCGGCCGCCTCGATGCCGTATGCGTTGTTGCTGAACGGCACCGTATTCAGATACATCTCGATAATCTCGCGCTTCGTGTAGCGCCGTTCGAGCTGCACGGCCGTAATCGCTTCCTTCAGCTTACGAGAGAGGGTGACCTCGAATCCGATGTCCTGATTGTACAGGTTGCGCGCCAGCTGCTGGCTGATCGTGGAGGCGCCGCGAAGGCTGCGCTCGGTAACGATGTCCGCCAGCGCCGACAGGATCCCGGCGAAGTCGATCCCCCAGTGGTCGTAGAAGCGCCGGTCCTCGGTCGCCACGAGGGCGTTGATGACGTGTGGAGAGATTTCCTCGTAGCTGACCCAGGAACGATTCTGGAAGGCGTAGCGGGCAAGCTCCCGGTTGTCGGCCGTGTAGGCGATCGTAGCGAGCTGGAGATTCGGATTGTCGAGCTGCCGGAAGCTGGGCACGTCATCGGCGAGAAGAGCCGCCCACCCCATCACCACGATGGTGACGGCAAGGATGGCGCCTGCGAGCAGCGACAGCACGAATGCGGCCTCTGCCTTGTCCTCGTTCTCGAAGCGCCCGTGGAAGTAGCCCCGCAGACCGCTCGCCGGACGAGAACGGCCCCCCCGGCCGGAGGCGCCCTGCTTACGGGAGGCCGGATCGCGAAAATACCGCTCCAGTTCGTCTTCCGAGTACGTGGACATGTAGGCCGTCAGGATGTGTCAGCTGATCTAAGAATACCTTCCACGACGTCTGCGGACCGTCCGTTCCACCGGACGAGCTGCAGCTCACCGTCATAATAACGTCCGAACGTGCGAGATTCGTGCCAATAACCGGTGTTCAGGTATACGCCCTCCGGCCAGGAGCGGAGCTCGGGATGGTGGGAGTGTCCAAATATGACCACGTCGGCCGACCCGTCGCGCAGGATTCGGCGTGCGCTAACGCGAAGCCGTTCCACCAGATCCCGATCGATCTCACGTTTTCCGAACGTCTTATTGACCGTCGACGCGAGCCACGTTCCGGCATCGCCCGGCAGCAGCGAGCGGTACAGCCAGACCGGAAGGGGATGGCGGAGCCAGCTCTTCAGCCACCGGCTCCGCGCCGACGCGTCCGCGACCGCGTCGCCATGCGCCAGGTGCAGGCACCGTCCGTGGTGCTGCGGCCTGATCGGCTCGAAGACCACCTGCACGCCCAGCTCCTTCTCGAAATAATCGATGTGCCA
>CAZXHQ010000069.1:0-3590 GCA_964640145.1 uncultured Rhodothermales bacterium
CGTGACCCGGGGTGTCGAGGAAGGTGATGTCTCGTCCGTCCGGCAGCTCCACCTTATGGGCACCGATGTGCTGCGTGATGCCGCCCGCCTCGCCGGCGACCACGTTGGCGCTGCGAATATAGTCGAGCAGCGAGGTCTTGCCGTGGTCGACATGACCCATCACGGTCACGATCGGCGCGCGCTGTTTGAGATCTTCCGGCTTGTCCTCTTCGAGGACGATATCTTCGGTACCGAACTCGGTGATGAACTCGACATCGTAGTCGTACTCGTCGGCCACGTACGAAATCGTGTCCGCGTCGAGACGCTGGTTGATCGAGACGATCATCCCCGATTCGAAGAGCGTCTGGATGACGTCATTGACGGGCACGTCCATCAGGTTGGCCAGCTCGCCGGTGGAGACGAATTCCGTCACGCGAAGGACCTGCTCCTGCTCACGCTCCTCTTCGCGCTCCTGCTCTCGCACCTCGGCGTGACGTGCTCTGCGGCGGCGGCGGCGGCGCTGCCGAGCACGGCTGGCGCCCATCTCGAGCTCTCGGAGGGTCTTCTGCAGGGTTTCCTCGACGTCCTCTTCGTCGACGTCGCGGCCCTTTTTGCGCTTCTTCTTCTTGCGACCGCGACCGGCCGAATCGTCGGAAATCTTGACCTTTCCTTCGTCGGTCGAGGCAGCTTTTCGTTTGCGCTTCCGCTTTCGCTTCCGCCGCTTCGGCTTGTCGTCCTCGACTTCCGAGAGGTCCATCTTACCGAGCACTTTCGTCCCGGCAAGCTGATATCTCTTCGCCGAAAGGGTTTCGCTGATGTCCTCCTCCGCCTCGTCGTCGACTTCGCCGACGATCTCAATCTCAGCCTCTTCGTCGCCGGCTTCCGCCTGAATCTTCGCGGCCGCCACAGGTTCGGCTTCCTCTTCTTTCTCTTCCTGGACGGCTTCTTCGGCCGCTGCCGCGACGCCATCCGGCTCTTCTTCCTCGACCGTCTCTTCGACGCCGGCAGCCGCTTCTACCTCTTCGGCGTCCTCCGCAACGGCGCCTTCTGCGGCCTCTTCGAGGTCGGCCGTCTCATCGGCTCCTGCGGCGGCGACCTCCTCTTCCTCGAGCGGAGCTTCCTCCGCCTCCTCGGCGACGAGGTCGGCTTCCTCGGCCTCCTGCTTCTTAGGCGGCTTCGCTTCCTCAACAGCCGAAGCTTCCACGTCGTGCTCGTCTGCGGGCGCGGCCACTTCTTCCTCCTGGCCGTCCCGCGCCTCGGCAGCTCGCCTCGCCCGCTTTTCCTTCACGCGCGTAGCTACTTCCTTGTCGGCGGCGAACGCATCCAGCAGCTCGTCATAGGCGTCCTCGACGACGACGGATGCGTTGAGGCCGCTCCCGGACAGCGCTTCCGCATAGCCCTCCTCCTCGAGGTGCTGCACCAACGTATCGACCGCCACGTTGAGCTCCCGAGAGATCTTGAAAAGTCGAACCTTCTTGAATTTCTTCCCCATGTACCGATGCTATCAATCGACAACGCTATCACCCCTGCTTCGGCAGAGGCAGGCGGCATTCAACCGCCACTGTACAACCGTAACCAACTTCTTATATGCATACCGGGCGCTTATCCTTCCAACTCTTCCTCTTCTTCATCTTCAAACTCCAGACGGATGGTTTCCAACACGTGCTGCGCCGTTTCGTGTTCCAGGCCGGAGCGGCGGATAAGCTCGTCGATGGAGAGCTCCAGCACCTGCTTCGCCGTGTCGCAGCCGATGTTGTGCAGCCGCTCGAGCGTCTCCGGCGTGAACGCATCGGAGAACTCGTCGATCTCGATGTCTTCCTCGTCGGCGGCGATCTCCCGGTAGACGTCGATCTCGTATCCGGTAAGCCGTGAAGCGAGCCGGATGTTGATGCCCCCGCGACCGATGGCCTGACTGACCTCGTCGGCCTTCACGACGACCTTCGCGCGCGGCGGATCGAGCTCCTCGTTGATCGTGACGTTGAGCGGATTGGCCGGGGAGAGGGCGCGGCTGATCAGTCGATGCGGGTCTTCCGCAAACTCGAGGACGTCGATGTTCTCATTGCCGAGCTCGCGCACCACGGCGTGAATCCGCACGCCCTTAACTCCGACGCACGCGCCCACCGGATCGATGCGCTCGTCGTGGCTGATGACGGCCACCTTGGCCCGCTCGCCCGGCTCGCGGACGATGCGCTTAATTTCCACAATGCCGTCATAGATCTCCGGTACCTCCAGTTCGAAAAGGCGCTCCATAAAGACCGGATCGGCACGGCTGATGATCACCTGCGGATTGCTGCCGGCATCTCGCTTTACTTCCTTTACGACCGCGCGGAGCATATCCCCCTTCCGGTAGCGGTCCCTATATATCTGTTCGCTGCGCGGCAGCACCAGCTCCACTTTGTTGTGGATCACGAGCACCTCGCGGCGCCGCGTCTGGTAAATCTCGCCGACGACGACCTCACCGATCAGCTCGGAATATTCCTGATATACGTTCTCTTTTTCGATGTCACGGATCCGCTGGCTGAACGTCTGTCGCGCGGTCATCACGGCGCGGCGACCGAAGTCCGCAATGTTGACTTCGCTGGCGACTTCGTCGCCGATGTCGAAGTCTTCGTCGACCTCCTTGGCGCCGTTCAGCTCTATCTGCGTCACCGGATCCTCGAGATCCAGGTTCGGCACGACCTCCTGGATATGGATGATCTGTATGTCGCCGTGATCGGGATTAAAGATAATCTCGAAGGAGTCGTCCGCTCCGTACCGTTTGCGAATCATGGCACGGAAGACGTCCTCCACGATCAACGTGAGGGAGTCGCGGTCGATGCCCTTCTCCCGAGCGATCTCCGCGAATGACGATACAAGTGTCGAACTCTGCATATCCCCGTTATCTATGCTAAATCATCCCGCCGCCGCACGTGCAAGCCCGCCCGGCTCTTACCAGGGCGGCCGCACCTTTGCCCAGACAATGTGACCGAAGGGAATGCGACGAACGTCGGAATCCGACGCAGCCACTTCGATGGCGTGCTCGTCCGCGGCGAGGAGCTCGCCCTCCACCTCGGTGTTTCCGGAGCCGTCTTCCTTGGCATAATGTACGTGAAGGTCCCGCCCGACATTTTTCTTATACTGCCTTCGCAGCGAAAGGGGCCGGTCCAGGCCCGGCGAGGACACGTTGAGGTGGTATCGCCCGGGTATGACGTCTTCGACGTCCAGAAGGAAACCTACCTCACGGTTGATACGGGCCAACTCGTCTACATCGAGCTCGTCGTCGCTGTCGACGTAGATTTCGACGACTTGCGACCCTCGCGAGCCGCGCACCTCGACATCTACGACGAACACCGGCGATCCTGCGATGACCTCCTCGAGGAGTTCGGTCACCCGAGCTGTCGTGTCGTCTGTTCGGTGAGGCACCGTACGCTCCATTCGTGTCCCTACTTTATAAAAAAGGCCCGGTCCCGAAGATTCGGGGCGGGCGCCAACGTTATCACGCCAACGAAAAAAAGGCGGCTCCAAATACAGGGCCCCCTTTTGCGTTTCACCAGGCAACCAATGGCGCCTCTGCGAAAGTGCTCCGCGGCTGTGATAAACGCGACCCGGTATCGGCAGTTCCGGCAGATCGG
>CAZXHQ010000069.1:3690-11038 GCA_964640145.1 uncultured Rhodothermales bacterium
CGGCTTTCCCGGCGCATCCGGGCGCTGCGAATGATGAGATAGGCCACGGCGATCATGTTGCGCAGCTCGCAGACTTCGACGGAGAGGGGGGTTCGCCGGTAGAAGTCTTCCGTTTCCTCGAAGAGCAGCTTCGTACGGCGGAAGGCACGGTCGAGGCGCAGGCGCGAGCGGACGATGCCGACGTAGTCCCACATAATGCGGCGAAGCTCCTCTCGATTGTGGGAGACGAGCACCCACTCATTCGGATGCTCCGTCCCGCTCGTGTCCCATTCCGGAACGTCGTGCCGCAACGAGGTATTCTCGGCGTATTCGATGGCCACGTCCACGGCGCGGTGACTGAAGACGAGCGCTTCGAGAAGGGAGTTGCTGGCCAGGCGGTTCGCTCCGTGAAGCCCCGTGCACGCCACCTCGCCACATGCAAGCAGGCCGCTGATGGACGTGCGACCGTAATGATCGGTTCGGGCGCCCCCGCACTGATAGTGCGCCGCGGGTACGACCGGAATCGGCTGCTGCGTGATGTCGATTCCGTAGCGGAGGCAGGTCTCGTAGATGTGGGGGAAGTGTTCGCCGATCACCTCCGCGGGGCGATGGGATATATCGAGCAGGACGTATGTCTCGCCCCGCTGCTTGAGCTGATCGTCGATGGCTCGGGCCACGATGTCGCGCGGCGCCAGCTCCTCACGAGCGTCGTAGGACGGCATGAACCGGTCGCCTCCCTGGTTATAGAGCTTCCCGCCCGCTCCCCGTACCGCCTCGGAGATCAGGAAGGAGTCGGCCTCCGGATGGTAGAGCGACGTCGGATGAAACTGAACGAATTCCATATTGGCGACGCGTCCCTTCGCTCGGTAGACCATCGCCACCCCATCGCCTGTGGCCACGTCCGGATTCGTCGTATGGAGATATACCTGGCCGGAGCCTCCGCTGGCAAGGAGGGTCGCCCTGGCCAGGAAAGCCTCTACCCGCTCACGCTCCGAGTCGTAGACGTAGGCACCGTAGCAGTGAATATCCGGACGCAGGCGGGTGACATGCTGGCCGAGGTGATGCTCGGTGATGAGCTCGACCGCAAAGTGGTACTCGTAGATATCGATGTTGGGATGTGCGCGCGCATTCGCCAGAAGCGCCCGTTCGATCTCGCGGCCCGTCGTATCGGCCGCGTGCACGATGCGGTCCGCCGAATGCCCTCCTTCCCGGCCGAGATGCAGGCGCCCGTTCCGCTGCGTAAACTCGGCTCCCAGCGCCATCAGCTCCTTGATCCGCTCCGGACCTTCCTTGACGACGAAGCGGACGACCTCGGCGTCGCACAGGCCCGCGCCGGCCTCGAGCGTGTCATCGATGTGACTCTGGAAGGAATCCTCGGGCGCCATCACGGCCGCGATGCCGCCCTGCGCATAGTTGGTGTTCGACTCGACCGTCTCCTTCTTCGTGATGACCGCCACCGACCCATATTCGGCGACCGCGAGGGCATAGGAGAGACCCGCCACGCCGCTGCCGATAACTAGGAAGTCGACCTTGACCATGGTTTTCGGAAGAGCGGTTGAAGGTTGAAGGTTGAAGGCTGACGGGTCTCGAGATCCGGACGTAGGGTGAACGACGCCTCGGACCTCCAACCTGGAACCTTCGGGCTATGCCGCCTGCTGCATCAAATAAGCTTTGATGAAGGGTTCGAGATCGCCGTCCATAACGGCTTGAACGTCGGTTACCTTCGTTTCCGTGCGATGATCATTGACCATCGTGTAGGGCTGGAACACGTACGATCGAATCTGGCTGCCCCACTCGATCTTCTTTTTCGTCCCTTCCAGGCGATTCTTCTCGGCTTCCTGAATCTCCTGCTCGAGCTGGTAGATCCGGCTCTTCAACATCGTCATCGCACGTTCGCGGTTCTGAAGCTGACTGCGCTCCTCCGTGCACTCGGCGACGACGCGACCCTCTTCGCCGTTGGCGAGCGTGCCCTCCCATATGAGCCGAACACCGGTTTCGACCTTGTTGACGTTCTGGCCGCCCTTTCCTCCCGAGCGGAACGTCTGGAGCTCGATCTCATCCGCACTCACCTCGATCTCGATCGTATCATCGATCTCGGGATAGACGAAGACGCTCGCAAACGAAGTATGCCGGCGGCCGCTGGAATCAAAGGGCGAGATGCGCACGAGTCGGTGCACGCCGGACTCCGACTTCAGGTATCCGAATGCGAACGGACCGACCACGCGGAGGCTTGCGCTCTTGATGCCGGCCACATCGCCGACCTGGTGCTCCACGAGCTCGACCTCGTAGTCGTTTGATTCCGCCCATCGCGTGTACATGCGAAGCAGCATTTCGGCCCAGTCCTGACTCTCCGTCCCGCCGGCGCCGGGATGAATGGTCACGATGGCATTCCGCGGATCGTCGGGCCCGCCCAGCATGTTTCTGAACTCGAGCTTTTCGAGGTTCTTCTCCATGCGCGCGACCTCCGCCTGGATTTCTGCAGAGAGATCTGCATCCTCCTCGTCCGCGAGGAGGATGAGCGTCTCGACGTCGTCGGCCTGACGCGATAGGGTATTCCAGGCCTCGAGCCAATCCTTCTCGGCCGAGATCTGCATCTCCACCTTTTTTGCTTCGTCAGGGTTGTTCCAGAAGTCAGGATCCAGCCGCTTCTGGTTCAGCTCCTCCACGACGTCTCTTCGGTGATCGACGTCAAAGATAACCTCCGAGCGTGTGAACGCGCTCCAGGAGATTCTGAATGTCGTCTTGCGTGTAGGCCATGTAGTTCAGTCGACTGTTGGCACGTCCGTACGTGGAACCGTCTGAGCGGGACCTCGGCGTCGGTCCGCCACCCTCCTCAGCTGCGAGCCGGCGGCGGCGCTCAGCGCCCCGATCAGCGCGCCGATCAGTACCGTCAGGGCAACGACGACGAAAGAGGGCATGTTTCCCAGAAGGCCTCCCATAGTTTCAGCCATCGCGCCAACTGCGGACGCATTGTTCAGAACGCTGAATAGGACGAAGACCAGGTAATCGAGCCCTACAACGGCCGCGCCGAACAGCCAGGCCCTGTGCGGCATCCAGGAGCCCGCGACGAACCCGGCCGCGGCCGTCCATTCCCAGCCCAGTACCAGGTGGAGAAAGCCCGCAAGAGCCGCAACCACAAGAAACCGGTGGAAGGTCTTCACGGCCGGGAGGCGCCGTTTCGCTCGCGATGCTTGCCGGCAAACCGCCTGATGCGCTCGACGGCTTCCTCGATCTGCTCCAGCGCCGTCGCATAGGAGCATCGTACATAGCCAGACCCGCTCGGACCGAACGCATCTCCCGGAACACAGGCCACGTGCTCTTCCTCCAGCAGGGTCTGGGCGAACTCCTCCGAGGTCAATCCCGTGGAGGTGATGTCCGGAAAGCAGTAGAAGGCGCCTTCCGGCTCGAAGGTCGGAAGGCCGGCCGCGTTGAGGCCATCCACGAGGATGCGCCGGCGATCATCGTAGGCACGGCGCATGCGCTCGACGTCGTCCTGGCACGACTCCAGAGCTGCCACGGCACCGATCTGCCCCATCGTCGGAGCGCTCATCACGACGTACTGATGTATCTTGTACATGGCGTTGTAGATCGGCACCGGCGCACAGGCATACCCGATCCGCCATCCCGTCATCGCATAATTCTTCGAGAATCCGCCGAGCAGTACCGAGCGCTCGTAAAGCGCTTCGATCGAGGTAAGACACACGTGGCCCCGCTCGTATGCTTCACCGTAGACGAGGCGATCATAGATCTCGTCGGAGATCACCAGCAGGTCGTTCTCGACGACGACCTCGGCAATTTCTTCCAGGGCCTCCCGCCGCAGGACGGCACCGGTGGGGTTGTTGGGGTAGCCTAGAAAGAGGACTTTCGAACGCGGGGTAATGCGATCGGCGATGTCCTGTGCCGTGACCTGGAAATCCGTCTCGACGCGCGTCGGTACATATACGACGTCCGCCCCCGCGAAGGATGCCGTCGGCCCGTAGGACACGAAGCAGGGCTCCGGAATGAGAATTTCGTCACCCGGATCCAGTAAGGCCAGCATGGCGATCTGCATGGCCTCGCTGGCCCCGACGGTCACGATGATCTGGCGCCCGGGGTCGTACGCCACGCCGTAGAGCCGCTTGACCTCTGCGGCGATGAGCTCGCGCAGCCGCGCCAGGCCGGCGTTTGCAGTGTAGCCGGTCTTGCCGTCACGCAGAGACTGGACGGCCGCATCGATCACCGGCTGAGGCGAGACGAAATCCGGCTCGCCGATTCCGAGCGAGATCACATCCTTCATGGTTGCGGCAATCTCGAAGAAGCGTCGGATGCCGCTGGGGGGCACCGTCCGCGCCCGTTCACTCAGTCGGCCGGACAGATCGGTCGTGGCGGTGGTTTCGCGCATGCTCTTTCGTGAAGGCTGTCGTGGAATTCCGGTCGGGTCCTGGCGAATATAAACGGTACCTTACAGCGCCGTCGCGGATCCAGAGCCGCCGGTCACGGTAGGGAATCACCAGAGATTGGAAGCAGCAAGCAAACGCGAGGGCGATGGCTGAACGATTTCAGAATTACGTGCAGGGGTCGTGGGTCGATGCGAACGACGGTGAGACCTTCGAGGACCTCAATCCCGCGCGCACGTCGGACGTGATCGGTCGTTTCCCGGTGTCGGGACCGGTGGACGTGGATGCGGCCGTGTCGGCGGCGCGGGAGGCGTTGCCCTCCTGGAGCGGAAAGCCGGCCCCGCAGCGGGGCGAGATTCTTCGTCGCATCGGCGATCTTCTCACCCTGAGAAAGGACGACATCGCCTTCGAAATGACGCGGGAGATGGGTAAGCCGTTCGTCGAAACGCGCGGCGACGTCCAGGAAGCCATCGACACGGCCTACTACGCCTCCTCGGAAACGCGCCGGCTTTTCGGACGGACGGTGCCCAGTGAGCTGCCGAATAAGTTCGACATGACGATCCGCCGGCCCATCGGCGTCGTCGGCGTGATCACGGCCTGGAACTTTCCGGTGGCCGTGCCTACGTGGAAGATCTTCCCGGCGATCGCCAGCGGCAATACGGTAGTCTTCAAACCGAGTGAAGACGCGCCCCACTCGGGCATGCTGCTCACGCACGTACTCGTCGACGCAGGCGTCCCGCCGGGCGTAGTCAACCTCATTCACGGATCGGGAGATTCCGGGGCCGCCCTCGTCTCCCATCCTTCCGTGGACGCGATCACCTTTACCGGCTCGACTGAAACCGGCTCCAGGATCGGAGAGGTTTGCGGCCGCGATCATAAGCGGTTGTCCCTGGAGATGGGGGGCAAGAATCCGCAGATCGTCATGGAGGATGCAAACCTCGATCTGGCCCTGGAAGGGGTGCTCTGGGGCGCCTTCGGTACCACCGGACAGCGATGCACGGCGACGAGCCGTCTCATCCTCCACGATTCGATCCACGACGCATTCGTCGAGCGGCTGATTGACCGAGCCGACCGTTTGAAGCTCGGATACGGCAACGACGAGGGCGTCGACGTCGGCCCGCTCATCAACCGGAAAGCGCTCGAGAAGGTCATGCGCTACGTCGACATCGGGCAAAATGAGGGGGCGGAAGTCCGCCTCGGCGGCCGACGCGCCGAAGGCGAGGGTCTCCGCGACGGCTTCTTCTTCGAGCCGTCTGTGTTTACCGGCGTGCGGCGCGACATGCGCATCGCCCGGGAGGAGATCTTCGGTCCGGTCCTGTCCGTCTTCCGTGTGGACTCCTATGAGGCAGCCGTGGAGGCGGCCAACGATTCCAGGTACGGCCTTTCCTCGAGCATCTACACGCAGGACGTCAACCGCGCCTACCGGTCCATGCACGACATCGAGGCAGGCATCACCTACGTCAACGGCCCGACGATCGGTGCCGAAGCACACCTGCCGTTCGGCGGCGTGAAGCAGACCGGCAACGGTCACCGCGAAGGCGGCTGGGAGGTCTTCGATTTCTACACGGAGACGAAGACCATCTACGTCGATTACAGCGGACGGCTGCAGAAGGCGCAGATCGACACGGCTCCTTCGTGATGCGCGCGGTCGCACCCGGAGCGTTCCGGTCCCGCACCGTACGCACGCACGCTCGGCCCGTGCCGGTTCCAGCACCGCTTGGGACACACTCCCACTCCCCTACCGGACCAGAACCATGTGCCGCTGAAGTTCGATCCGGTCGCCCGCCTCGAGGCGATAGACGTACGTGCCGCTTGGGAGGCCGCCCGCATCGAAACGAACTTCGTGCCGGCCGGCCTCGGCAGGCCCTTCCAGTACTGTGGAAACCCTTCTTCCTAGCAGGTCGAACACGGCCAGGTGTATCGCCGCGGGTTCCGGCAGCTCGAAGCGAATGATGGTCATGGGGTTGAACGGATTGGGATAGTTCTGCCGCAGTGCGAATTCGCTCGGCAGCTCCGGCCGGGCGGCGACCCTCGCCTCATCCAGCATGACGGAAAGATCGCCGGCCGGGACTCGACTCTTCGCCGGCGCGCCGTAGATCTCGTCGTAGAGCGCGTCGTGTTCGGGCTTCCTCACGTGGGCGTAGCCGAAGACGGTCTCGCCGTCAAGGTAGACGATCGAGGTCACGTTGAAGGGCAGAACGGCGTGCACGTCGGTGCCGGCGCCCGGGACGAAGTTCTGATCCAGGATCGTCAGCGCTCCCGGTACGGGCAGCGTACCGTCGGGAATGACCCGGTCCACGCCGGGGGCATTCCCGCTGCCGATCGTCATCCCGGCGCCGGCGCGGATCGTGCCGGTCAGATCGATCGTGCCGTCGCCGATCGTGGTCTCCGTAAACACATTGAAGGTCGTCAGGGCACAGTCGCGGACGTCCAGCGCGTCGTCGCCTATGTTCGTGACGTGGACGAACTGCGCGTCGGCCGGGAGCGTCGCATAGGAGCTGATCAGGAGATCATCGCACCGGTCGCAGACGTCGCCGGCCCCGTCACCATCAGAGTCGGCCTGGTCGGGATTGGCCATCAGCGGGCAGTTGTCGCAGGCGTCGCCTCGCCCGTCGCCGTCCGTATCGGCCTGATCAGGATTGGCGAGGAGCGGGCAGTTGTCGGCGGCATCCTCGACGCCGTCGCCATCTGCATCCGCGACCGATTCGTCCGGCGGGGCGGGTCCGAAGGCCAGCCCCGTGATCGGAGCGCTCCCGGTGAGCACCGTCTCGTTAGCGCTGCCGTCGAGCCCCGTGCGCTGAATCGTTCTCGTGGTGGGGAGGCCGAAGTATACGTGGTCGGCCGTGACGTCGATCGGACCGATGAAACCGTGGCCGGAAATCAGGTCGACCACGGAGCCGATGCCGTCAAGATTGGCCCGCCGGACGACACCCGGGAAGAGCACCGACCAGTAGAGGTGCCCGGAGCGGATGGCAAGCTGCTCCGGAAAGCCG
>CAZXHQ010000070.1:0-11033 GCA_964640145.1 uncultured Rhodothermales bacterium
ACACGCTCTTCCTGCGGGCCGGATACGTCTTCCCGAACGACGAACAGGGCATGAACCTGGGCGCCGGCGTGAATCTCGACGTGAGCGGCCTGAGCTTCGGCGCCGATTATGCCTACTCGCAGTTCGGCGATCTGGGCAACGTCAACCGCGTGGGTCTGCACGTCGGATTCTAGCCAGAGCCGGGGTTCGTGGATGGACATCTGCGTCGGACGGCCCTTGCCCGGAACTGCCTGCGATTATCATCCCTCCATCACGGCGGATCCTTCCGGCGGGGGTCACGTTCTAGGGACGCGCGGGCTCGAGCCCGCGCGTCGTTCGAGTCGTTCAGCCGGTCCTCTTCTTCCATGCAGGTCTTCTTCCTGCCCGCCGTCCGCCGAGTCCCCCTCGCGCTGGCGTGCACCGTACTCGCCCTCTTCTTCTTCGTCGCCTGCGGCTCCGACGCCGAACGGGACAGCCGACCGGATATCGACCTCGCCCGACTCGTAGACGAACGCGCGGCCGGCTACCTGGTGGAGGCCCAGAATGCGTTCCGGAAGGGCGACGTCGGCGCGGCGCTCGCCCTGGCCGACAGCGCCGAGCACCGGGCCGGCCACACCAGCGAAACCTTCCTGGCGGACGTCAACTTTCTGCGGGCGCGCGTCTATTCGGAGCTCAACGATCCGGCCGCAGCGCGGCGCGCCTACGATGCGGTGCTCTCGCTCGTGCCGGACTACCGGGGCGCCCACATGAACCTGGGCAACATCGCCTTCCAGGAGGGCGAATTCAGGCGCGCTCTCAGCCATTACGAACGGGAGTACGAAGCGTACGACGACCCGAAGGTGAAGGTCTACATCGGCCGCTCGCACTTCGAACTCGGCCGTGATGACAGCGCGCGGCTCGCCTTCGAAGCGGCGATTGCGCAAAACGACAGTCTCGCCGAGGCACATGCTCGTCTTTCGCATCTCTACGACCAGAACGGCGACCTCGAGCAAGGGCTCTCCTACGCCCGCCGTGCGCTCGCGTTGCAGCCGGAAAACCCGGACTACCGCTACCTCGTCGGCTCTATGCTTCTGCGCAGCGGCCGAACCGAGCAGGCCGTCGAGCAGTTCCGGCAGGTCGTCGCCCGCAAGCCGGGCCACAGCGAGGCGTACTACGGGCTCGGGCAGGCCCTGGCGCGCCTTCAGCGACCCGAGGAGGCGAGCCGGGCCCTCGCCGTCGCCGACAGTTTGGGGCAGATCGACGACGGTCTCCGCGAGTACGAGACGAAGACCCGCCTCTATCCGGACGACCCCGCCGCCTGGGCCACCTATGGATATGCACTCTACCAGGTCGGCCGCGACGAGGAGGCGATGCAGGCCTTCCAGACGGCGCTCCACGTCGGTCCCGAGAACGTGGAGGTCCGGTTCGGCGTGGCGAACCTCTTCCTGAAGTACCGCGACGTCGAACGGGCGCTGGACGAGTACGACCTGATTCTCCGGCAGGACGAGACCTTCGTGCCCGCCTGGATCAACGCCGGCATCGCGCTGGCGCGCATCGGCCAGCGCGAGGCCGCACGGGACGCGTGGGAGGCCGCGCTGCGCCACGATCCGGAGAACGAGCAGGCCCGGGAATATCTCAGGGGCCTCCCGCCGCCGCAATGAGCGCTCTTGCGCCCGCGCCCGGAGCGGCTCCTCGCCCGGAGCGCCGGTATTCCGTCAGGCATCTTCGCTGTCCGGTTCGTCCTCCACGTCGACGTCCGCTAGCATCACGGCGATCCATCGCGTGCGGTCGAATTGCTCGCAGGTGATCACGATCGCCACGGTGATCGGGATGCTGATGAACGCGCCTGCGATGCCCCACAGCCACCCCCAGAAGGCGACCGAAAGCAGGACCACGAGCGGGGAGAGAGAAAGATAGCGGCCCTGCACGAGCGGGTCCACGTACTGTCCCATGACGAGCTGGATGCCGCCGACGCCGGCCAGGACGAGCAGCGCGTTGACCGGCGACGTGAAGCTGACCAGGGCGAAAAGCGTCGGCGGGACGACGGCGACGATAGAGCCCAACGTCGGGATGTAGTTCAGCAGGAAATTCAGAAGTCCCCAGATCATGGCGAAGTCGAGCCCGATCAATAGACAGAAGAGTCCGACGAGGAGACCCGTCACCAGGCCGACGCCGGTGCGGACGACGATGTAGCGCATGAAGTCGCGCGCGATCCGGTCGATCGAATCGAGCAGTGCCTGTCCGTCGGCGTTGTCGAAGATGCGGCCCATCTTCCAGCGGAAATCGCGCACCTCCAGGAGGCCGAGCACGAAAAAAGCGATCACGAGCACGAAGGAGCCCGAAAAGGTCGTCAGGCGCTGCACGACGCGTCCGGCCCACTCCTCTACGGGCAGGGACGGTGCGTATGAACCGCTGCCCCCCGCGGGCAGTCCGAGCCGGGCGGCCCGTTCCTTGATGCGTTCGACGATATTCTCCAGCTTCGGCGCGTATTCAGGCGCCTTTTCCACGACCATCTCTGCACTCTCGTAGAGGCCCCACAGAAACAGCGCTACGACGCCGAGCAACGCGGCGAGCGAGACGACGGCGGCGAGGCCGCCGGCGAGATGGCGTTCGAGTCGTCGCTGCAGCGGCCAGACGACGGCGATCAGGAAGACGGCAAAGGCGAGGGGAAGAGCGACCGGGGCCGTGATGCGAAGGGCGCCGACGACGAGCAGGACGACCAGAACGGCGAGAAGCGTCTGATTGACGTGCCATTCGTGCGTGTCGGAACGAAAGCGTCGTACGTCCTTCCGTTCGTCAGGCATTCGCGGTAGCGCTATGCAGGGGGCTGGATCATACGGACCGTTGCGACAATAAACGCCGAACCGGCCCGCCCGTCAATCGGAGGGCGGCGTCCTACACCATCGTTACCGCTGTTTCGGCAAACCTCGGCAGGCGCGGCGTTTGCCCCACTCACGGCGGCATGACCGCGACCCGGATGCGCCGGTTCTGACGGCGGCCCGCCGCCGTGTCGTTCTTGGCGACGGGCCGCGTCTCCCCGAAGGCTGCGAGCACGATCTGTCCGGTCGGCAAGCCCTCCGCATCCACCAGAAACCGGACAACCGCCGCTGCACGGTCCGCCGAGAGCTCCCAGTTCGACGGATACCGGTCCGACAGTCCGGCACTGATCGGCGTACTGTCGGAGTGCCCTTCGATCCGCAGGGTCCGGCCTGTATACTCGCCACGCAGAGTGTCCCCGAGCACCTCGAGGCGCTGGCGGCCTCCTTCCGTCAGCTGCGCGCTGGCGGGCTCGAAAAGCTCGTCGACCAGCAGAACGTCCACGGTGCGCCCCCCATCCAGGCAGAGACCGATCTCGTATTGCAGCCGATCGATCTGCTGGGTCAGCAGCCGCCGATCGCGATAATACTGTCCCGACTCGATGTCGTCGTAGAACTGGAGCGAGTCGCGGAGCGCCCGCGTCTCTTCGTGCAGTGCCCGGACCTCCGCGCGGAGCGACGCGCCGGCCGAATACGCGGAGTCCAGTTCGGCCTGCTGGCGAGCAATAAGTGCCTTTTGGCCGATGCATCCGCTCGCGCCGACCAGGATGCCACCGGCCGCGAGCAGGGTGACGAGGAAGTGGGCTCTCTGGGGCATGGTGTCTCCGGATGGTCTCTATACGTCCGCCCGGCGACCGTCTTGGTTCACGCCGGATCGATGCGAAAAAACATGCGGCGACGGCAAGCGTTCCCGCGCGGGCCCCGCCCCGCTCGCGGCGGGCGGCTTCGAGCAGGGACGCGGTCAGCCAGTCGGGCGGGATAAAATAGGGTGTCGCGATCCGAATCCGCTCGCGGGCCTTCGATATGGCCTCCTTGAGCATTGCGCGGAGCTGCGTCTCGGGACGGCGAGGATCCGTCTCCAGCACCTGAAACTGAATGCCCTCCTCGAAGGAATCTGGCCGCCTGGGGAGATCAATCGCGTCTCCGGTACCCTCGCGCCACGTTCGCCGAAACGCGTCCGAGAGATCGGTCACGGCCGGGGCCTTCGATCAGCATGACGGTATCGAGGAAGATCCATTCGTCGCCGTAGGCTGACGTATACTCCTCGCTCAGATTAAGGCCGGCGCACAGCGCGGCCGTAGTATCGACGATGAGGAGCTTCTGATGATTGCGGATCCCGAGCGGTCCCGTGCGCTTCCACGGTGGCCAGCACGCATGGAAGGGCGCATGCTTGCCCCGGCGGCTTCCAGCGGAGCGAGATGGCGCCGTCGAAGTCGGATGGAGCCTACGCCGTCATACAGGAGGCGCACGTCGCATCCGCGCGCGGACGCGTGGGCGAGCCGCTCGATGGTTGTGTGGCCCACGCGATCCGGGGCCAGGATGTACATGCTCACCCACACTCTTTCGCCGGCCTCATCGATGGCTCGCCAGATAGCTCGCACGGCTCGGTCCTCGTCGCGCAGGTGGGTGAGACGGTTGCCCGTGCTGACGCGGTGGGTCGGCTCCACGTCGGTCAGGAAGCTGCTCCATGAAGCGTTGCCGTCGGCAATCATACCACATCTTCGAACCGCGCCTCCAGGCGGTCTCCCCAGACGGCGAGGGCCGCCACGAATACGAATCCGGCCACGGCAAGCAGGACCACCGGTACGACCGGTTCGCCGGAGTCGGGCCAAAGCAGCGTGCGATCGGGGGCCTGCCACGGCCAGAGTGCACGCAGCGCACCGGCCATCAAGCCCACGAGGGCCGCCATCGTCACATTCGCCCAACGATCGAGGAGATAGTTAAGCAGTTTGGAGAAGACGCCGAGACCGACGACGGCGCCCAGGATGAAGAGGGCCACGTACCCGACGTCTCCGTCGTTGAGGGCGCGCAGCGTGACCTCGTACATGCCCATCACTTTCAGCAGAAATGCTCCGGAGACGCCGGGGAGGATCATCGCGCAGATGGCCACGGCCGCGGAGGCGAAAATGCGAAGCATCGTAGGCGCGCCGCCTTCCCGGGGCGGGATGCCGGTTAGCACGTAGGCCACCACGGCTGCCGCGGCGGCGACCGTCAGGACGAAGCCCGTCTTTCGACGGATGCGTTTCCAGGGAATGGCGATCGATGCGGCCACCAGACCGAAGAACAGGCCCAGGGATTCGTGAGGATAGGCTTCGAGGAGAGCCGGGATGACGCGCGCACCGATCAAAAGGGCCGTGATGATGCCCGCCAGGAGCGGCACGACGAGGTTCCATTCCACCTCCGAGAGCCGTGCTCGCATCACCGGAAGGTCCAACGTCAGGAGGGCGACCACGGCAGAGTATGCGCTGCTCAACGCGGCAATGAGCCTCCGGTAGATGCCCACGATAAGCGCCATCGTCCCACCGCTGACCCCCGGGATGATGTCGGCGCTGCCCATGAGCAGTCCCTGGGCATAGTGGGTTATCGATGCGCCAACTCGGTCCTTCATTCGGCGGGATGGATGCGCAGCACGGGGATCTGCGTGAAAATACAAAGGGCAGGCTAACCGGCCTGCCCTGTACAAATTCGTAAAGGATCGGTTGCGTCCGATCGCCGGCCCGCAGCTCAGGCTCGAGAGGAAGATTCGTTGTCGAGGCCCAGCATGCGTCGGATCTGCACGTCCCGATAGAGGTCCGGATAGGTGTGTTGGAATTCCTCCTTCTTGTCGGGATCGAGGCGAAAGGCGATCTTCAGCGAGCGGATGCTTTCGTCGGCGCGTCCGAGAGCGAAGAGGGCCTTGGCCTGCTGAAAGTATGCGCCGGCGTCCGCGTTGAGCGTGAGGGCCTGCCGGTACGCATCGAGCGCTCTCTCCACGCGGCCTGCTTCGAAGAGCGTCTCGGCCAGGTCGAGCCAGGCGTCACGGTTGGCGGGCTCGATAGAGACGACCCGCTCGTACGAAAACAGCGCGTCCTCGACATTGCCGGCATTATACTGACAGTCGGCCTTGGCATACCAGAATTCCCCCACCTCGGGCCTGAGGGCAAGCGCACGCTCGAACAGCGTCAGCGCCTCATCGTGCCGTTCCAGCGCATCGAGGCAGCACCCGAGACCGTACCAGGCCTCCGGATAGGATTCATCCTCCCGGAGGGCCTGCTCGAAGTAGTCGCGTGCCTGCTCGTAGTCCTCCATTTCCTCGTAGGCGAGCGCGAGGTTGTAGTACGTCGCCGAATCCCCGCCTTCCAGCTCGATGACGCGGAGGTAGCAGTCGACGGCCTCCTCGAGCCGAGTCATATTAGCCAGCGCATTGCCGCGATTGTAATAGGCAGAGGCGAAGTCGTCCTGGATGGTAATGGCCATCTCGTACGAATCGGCCGCCTCGGCAAAGCGCGCCATCCGGTTCAGCACGATGCCCCGGTTGTACCAGGCGTCGTGGGAGTACGGCTCCAGGTCGATGTGCCGGTCGTAGCACGCGACGCTCTCCTCATTGCGGGCGAGCCGGTCGAAGCAAAAGCCAAGCTCGTACCAGACTTCGGGGTGCTCCGCATTGAGATCCGCGCAGGTCTGGAACGCGTCGACCGCCTCGTCGAGCCGGTCGAGCCGCTCCAGCGTGATCCCGCGGTTGAAGACGGCCTCGTCGTTGAGCGGATCGATGCGGAGCGCGTCTTCGTAGGCCTCTAGGGCCTCGTCGTCATTCCCGAGGGTGTCCAGCGTGATCCCGCGGTTGACGAGTGTTTCGGTGTCGGCCGGATTCAGGTTGAGTGCGTGGTCGTATGCCTCGAGCGCCTCTTCGTGCCGGCCGAGGTTGTTCAGCAGGACGCCCCGGCGCATCCAGGCATCGGAGGAGAACGACTGGATCTCCAGCAAATGATCGATGGCTCCGAGTGCATCGTCGAACCGCCCCTGTTCGAAGTAATAGTTGGCAATATCCTCGAGCGTATCGGAGTCGAAGTAGGCCGAGTCTCCCTCGTTCTCATACGTGGCGACCAACTCGTTAAGACGGGCCTCGTCGGCAGGGTCGTCGAAGTCGTCGAACTCGTAGTCAAACATACTCATGCTGACGCCGGGAAGTAAGTTGCAGAAGGGCGCGCGCGAAGATCGGGCTCAGCGGAACACGCAGATGAAAGCTGCAGGGGGACACATGCACACCGTATTATAATCGGGTACCTTCCAATTTGCAAGCAGTTCATTTCGCATCGAAACGTGGTATGAACGCCTCTCGGAGGTTTGCGTTTCTTAGAGCGGATCACCCGTTCGCCCGGTTAACCAAACAAAAACTGCGCCACTCCAGTCGATGATCCTTGTAACGTTCGAAGGTATTGACGGCAGCGGGAAGAGTACGCAGGCACAGCGGCTGGTCGATCGCCTCGAAGCGCAGGGGTATTCCGTGGCGCTCTTTCGGGAGCCGGGCGGCTGCGCCGTGTCGGAGCGCGTGCGGTCGATCCTCCTCGATCCCACCCTGGCCATCAACGACGTGGCCGAGCTGCTGCTTTTCTCCGCGGCGCGCGCGCAGCTCGTCGAAGAACGTATCCGGCCCGCTCTCGCCGAAGGCACGATCGTCGTCTGCGACCGGTTCTACGACTCGACCACGGCGTATCAGGGCGCGGGCCGGCGGGTGGCCGAGTGGGAGTGGCTCCGGGGATTCAACCGCCGGGTGACGGGCGGACTCGAGCCGGACCGAACCTATCTGATCGGCATCTCCCCGGAGGAGGCCTTCCAAAGGCGCTCGAAACGGTCGGAAGCCGATCGGATGGAGCTCGGCGACGCGGCTTTCTTCGAGCGCGTCATCGCGGCGTACGAGCGGCTTGCGCAGGAAGAGCCGCATCGCATCGCTCGGCTTGACGGCGCGCGCGCTATCGACGATCTGGCGGCCTCGATATGGGATGACGTCCAGGCTCTCCTGGCCCGGTTTCAAGGAACCGCGCGTTCCGGGTGACGGTTGATCACGTTGACCGAAGGGTCGTCATCCTATCCACCAGATCAACAAATCTCGGATAGCACTACGGGAGCGATGGCAGTTCCGGCAAAACGGATGGAAGAGGTTCGCCGTGTCTTTGGTGCATTCCTGCAGAAGCGGGGTCAGCGTCAGACACCGGAACGCTTTACCGTCTTGGAGGAAATTTACGCGACCGACGACCACGTCGATGCCGACGAGCTGTACATCCGGATGAAGGAGAGCGGCCACCGGGTAAGCCGCGCTACCGTCTACAACACGCTGGAGCTGCTTATGGACTGCGACCTGGTGGTCCGGCATCAGTTTGGGAAGAACCAGGCGAAGTACGAGCGGGCCTTCAGCTACTGGCAGCACGATCACCTGATCTGCATGGACTGCAACGAGCTCTTCGAGTTCTGCGACCCGCGGATTCAAAGCATCCAGGAAATGGTCGCCGACATCTACCAGTTCGACATCAAGCACCACTCGCTGAACATGTACGGGCACTGCATTCGAGAGGATTGCCCGAACAAGACGGCCGGCGTCGAAGCGGAGGCGGAAGGATGAGGGGCGGCACGTTCATTGCGCGGCCGCCTCTGCGGGTAGCATACAGCCCGTATGCGCTTGAAGATGAAGTGACGGGCGTTGACTTTTCCCGTGCCAGCGCTATTTTGGATAGCTACGGCAGTCCCGCAATCTCCCGCCTTATGAAGCGATCGGTACTTATAGCAGTCGCCCTGTTGATGGTGGGATGGAGCCCCGCCGACTTCCGGCCCTTGCTGGAGCAGTACGACGTCCGAACGCTCGGTGGTCAGCCTGAGCTGACGTGGAAAAGTAAGGTAGAAGACGGGGTCGACTACTATCAGGTACGGCGCAAGATGCGCTTCGACTCCGACTTCCAAGCGATCGGTCCGGAGATTGCCGCCAGAGGAAACGGCCACACGTATTCGTTCGTCGACACCGAGCTGTACAAGACGAGCGGGGAAGTCGTCGAGTATCAGCTCCTCGCCGTTTCCGAGGAGGGTCTGGAATACGCGTTCGACGTCTATCAGATCAACTACACGCCCACGACCGTGCGGCGCACCTGGGGAAGCATCAAGGCGATGTTTCAGTGAGTCCGCGGCCTCCTCGCCCACGCCATCTTCTTCTACGCGCTCCCGATCCATGTCACGCAGGTTGATCATGTCGGCGGAGCGCGTATCGCGCGTCCTCGTCCGCCTCTCTTATGAAATCGTCGAGCGTAACCGCGGTGCCTCCAACGTAGAGCTCGTCGGCATACGACGACGCGGCAGCGCCGTCGCCGCCGCGATCGCCGCAGAGATGGAGAGGATCGAGGGCCGCTCGTTCGTCGTCAACGAGCTGGACGTGACCGCCTATCGAGACGACGTGGACATCGACGACGACGTCCCGGACGAGTCCCACGTCGCGTGCGACATCGAAGACCGCGACGTGGTGCTGGTGGACGACGTCTTGTTCACGGGACGCACCGCCCGGGCGGCCCTCGACGCGCTGGTAACCTACGGCCGCCCGCGCAGCATTCAGCTCGCCGTTCTCGTCGACCGGGGTCACCGCGAGTACCCTATTCAGCCCGACTACCTCGGCCGCTTCCTTCAGACGAAGCACCGCGAGCGCGTCGTCGTGGACGTGGAGTCCGATTTCGCGGTGTACGTGACGGAATAGTTGAAGGTTGAAGGTTGGGCTGGGCTATTCTTCCGGCGGCGCCGGGGCGGCCTCTTCGGCGTAGAGCCGGACTTCGAAGCCGGTCCGCACGCTGGTTCCCGGTTCCGGGCTCTGGCGCTGCACGGTCAGCTCTTCGAGCCGGTCCTCTTCGTCGACGCCGACGATGATGGATCGCAGCTGCACGGCGAGCAGCGTGTCCTGGGCGGCCTCGAAGGACAGGTCGGTCACGTCCGGAATCGTCGCGTAGGATCCGCCCAGGCCCGTGCTGTACCAGAGCGAGACGCCCGAGCCTTCCGTCAGGGAGTCGCCCGGCGCGGGTCGTTGCCGCGTGACGGTGTTTCGGTTGGGCGCCGGGATCGAGTCCGGCAGCGTCTCATCGATCTGCAGGCCTCGCGTGCGCAGGCGGTTTACCGCCTCGCGCATCGACAGGCCCTCGACGTCGGGTACCGCCACGCGCTGGAGCTCCCCGCTGTTGACCGTCACGTAGACGTGGCGTCCCGGCTTGACGATGGCGTCCGGCGGGGGGTTCTGGTCGATGATCACGTCGCGCGGAAAGGTGGCATTGTAGCGCTGCACGACCCGTTCGACGTCGAGGTCCAGCGACTCGAGCTCGCTGCGGGCCTGTTCGAACGGCTGATTGATAACGTTCGGCACGCGCACGGAGACGCCCTGCCGCGTGACGTTCGGCATGATGATGTGGTTGACGAGCACGTAGCCGGCGACGAGCAGGGCGGCGAGCGCGGCAAAGCCGCCCCAAAAATACGCGTTCGTGCCGAGCGAGCGCAGATAGCTCCAGGAGCTGGCGAGCGATCGTTTGATGGTCTCCATCGAGGTGCGAGAAAGGTGTATTATATAAGGCGCAATATATAAGGTATGCGGTCGTCGTCCTCGCGCGGTCGTCTTCCTACTGGCGAATCGTGAGGAGGTGCCGGAGCGGAGGATCGTCTGCAGCCGATCCGAGCATCTGTGAAGCCGGATGCAGGGGCCGAATATGAAGACCAAAAAAAGCTGCCCTCCCACGAAACCTGTCCGGATCGCCTGTGTTTTACGGACTGCTTTTGACATGATGGCACGTACGCGAAGCCGGGTCTGCGAGGGTCCTTCGGGGTCCCGCTCGCAGGCAGGCTCCACCAAGGCTTCACAAAGATTGGTGGGAACTCATCCGGCCTGGTGTCGTGTAACTATTCTGCGCTCGAAATGCGGACGGACGCCGGCTTCGGCCGGCCCTTTTGCCGGCGCCTCGGACTTCGTTGGTTTTGTAGTCTGGTCGCGCCGGTTTTTAGTGGGCGGCATGCACGCCGCTCGCACCGTCCCGGCGCGGGCAGATGCGTTGTTTGAAGTGCCGGTTAATGCGAGCATGATCGCTTGACACGAGGGGCGGGTCGGTGTATATTTCCGGTCCGTGCTTTCGGGAAGCAGCGGTCTTCGGGTCGGCTTTCGCCGGCCCTGCGGATCGGCACCCGCAGCGCGAACGGCCCCGACGAGGGTCCGTGGTGAGGTTGAGAGACCTTGTTCTTTGATGAGATTGGAAGCATAGCGAGTCCCGTTGA
>CAZXHQ010000071.1:0-10965 GCA_964640145.1 uncultured Rhodothermales bacterium
CATTGCAGCACCAGCGCATACTCGATCGCGGCATCGACGGCTCTGCGAAACTCGCCCTCTCGACCCGGCAAGGCCGCGGTACCTCGATCGCCGGCCTGCCAGTCGCCCGGGGGCAGATTGAACAGTACCTGGCGGAGGGCGTGGGTGCCGAGCAGGTCCCTGATCACGGACGCGTCATGATCATAGGGAAAGAGGTACTCTACCGCCTCGAAGCCCGCCGCGGCCGCTCGCTCGAAGCGCTCCAGGAACGGCACCTCCGTAAACAGCATCGAGAGGTTGGCTGCGAATCTCGGCATGGCTAGCTTCGCAGCTCGGCGATCTCTTCTTCGGTAAGGTAGCGCACGTCGTCGCCGCGCAGCAGGAACCACAGCCTGGCGGTTTCTTCGAGCTCCTCGGCATTGTCGACGGCCTCGTCGATGTCGCCGCCCAGCACGACCGGACCGTGGTTGGCCAGCAGAAAAGCACGCGCGTCGCTCCGTTCGGCAAGCCTGACGAGCTCCTCTCCGATGCGGGCGTCGCCGGGGCGGACGTACGGGGCCACCGGCAGCGAACCCACTCGCATCACGTAGTAGGGCGTGAAGGGGCGGATGGCGTTCTGCGAGTCGAGATCGGTTCGGCAGGAGAGGGCGGTGAGGTATGTACTATGGAGATGAACGACGGCTCCGGCGTCGGGCCGGGCGCGGTACAGATCAAGGTGAAAGGCGAATTCCTTCGTCGGCTTTTTCCCCCCGACGAGGCGGCCGTCCGGCGTGATTTTCGAGAGGGTTTCCGGTTCGAGTCGTCCGAGGGATGAGCCTGTGGGCGTGACGAGATAGGTGTCGTCCGGGAGACGAAGCGACAGATTCCCCGCGCCGCCGACGGCATACCCTCTGTCGAAGAGGGATCGGCCGAGGCGGCACAGTCGTTCACGCAGTAAGGCTTCGCTCATGTTTCCTCCTCCTGATATTCGAATTCCTGGCATTCGAAAAAGAATCGCTTCTGGCCGAAGTTACCTGATTTCAGCGCCATGGAGTAGGGTTTCTCGAGGGCCCTCACCCACGGCACGCCGGGAGCGATCTCCGGCCCAATGCGAAGCCCCCGAACGCCGAGGGCCTGAACGACGGCGCCGGCCGTTTCGCCTCCGGCGACGACGAACGTAGTCGTGCCGGCATCGGCAAGCCGGTGGGCCAACGCCGCGAACGTTTCTTCCACGGCCTTGCCTGCATCACCTTCAAGCCGGCGCCGGATCGCACGGAGCGTCGCCGGATCCGTCGTCGCGTAGATCAGGGGGGCCCATCGGTGCGATTGCGACCGCACCACCCAGTCCGACAGCTCGTCCGGATAGCCGGGGTCGTCGAGGCACCGCTCCGCGTCCATGCGGCGAGCCGGGGCCGCTTCGGCGTAGGCGGCCACCTGCACGCGCGTCATCTCGGAGCATGATCCGGAGAGAATCACGGCCGGTCCGGGTCGCGGACGGCCGGCGGATGCGGCTTCATCCGGGCGGACTCTTCCGCCGAGAGATGTGCGGGCCATACTCGCCGCGAGACCCGAACCGCCCGTCACGAGTGGGAGGTCGCGCACGGATGCGGCAAGGACGTCGAGATGCTCGGCATGAAGGGCGTCCAGCACGGCATAGCGAATGCCGTCGGCGCGAAGGCGTTCGATTCTGGCGCGGACCGCGCGCGGCCCTTCGTCTACTACGTCTGAGGGCACGAGGCCGGCCGTGCCCGTCGCCTGGGCTTCCATCAGTCGACCGAGATGGCTGTCGGTCATCGGGTTGATCGGATGATCCCGCATGCCGGACTCTTCCAGCAGCACGCCGTTCACGAACAGATATCCGTTGTAAACGGTGCGACCGTTAATGGGCAGGGCCGGACACACGACCGTCAGGTCCGAACCGAGCTCTCCGAGCAGCGCATCGGCGACCGGTCCGATGTTACCATCGGGCGTACTGTCGAACGTGGAGCAGTACTTCTGATAGATGCGAGGGCTGCCCTGCTTTCGCAGCCAGGCGGAGGCCGCCGCGCTGTCTGCAACCGCCTGATCAGGCGGGCACGAACGCGACTTGAGGCTGATGACGACGGCCTGGGCGTCGACCTCGGCGCCGGTGGGGGGCACTCCGACCCACAGGGTGGTCCGCACGCCGGCGGCGACGAGGAAACCGGCCACGTCCGTCGCGCCCGTGAAGTCATCCGCTATGATGCCGATCTGCATGGTAGTCTATCCGAACAATCCGTAGAGAAGCAGCAGCATGACGAGCGAGCTGAGCCAGCAGAGGGTGGTCGGAACGGACCACGTGAGCATCTGGTGCTTCGCGTCGGTCACGCCCAGCATGCGGTTGACCACCCAGAAGTAGCTGTCGTTGAAATACCCGAATACCATCGATCCGACGGCCGCGGCCTGGGCGGCAAACACCATGTTAACGTCGGGTATGGCCGTAAGGATCGGCGCGGATATCGAAGCCCCGGTGATCATGGCGACCGTACCGCTGCCCTGGATGAGCCGCATGATGGTTGCGATGACGAACGGTATGAGGATGGCCGGCAGCGCCAGGGTGACGACCGATTCACCGATGACCTCGCCGGCGCCGCTGTCGCGCAGTACGGCGCCGAGCGCGCCCCCGGCGCCCGTAACGAGCAGTATGATCCCCGCGCTTTCTACGCCCTTCTCCATGTCCCGTACGACCTGCTCGCGCGGCCGGCCCGGAACGAGCGTGTAGGCGGCCAGCACGACGCCGATGCCGACGGCGATGACCGGGTTTCCGATGAATGCAGCCATCCGGAAGAACGTAGATTCGCCGATCCCGGTGAAGAACGACGTGCCTGTATTCAGGATGATTAGCAAAATGGGCACGGCGATCGGTGCGAGAGAGAGCGTCAGCGACGGCAGGTCCCTGTCACGCTCGGCCACGTTCGCACGGAACGCTCGCAGTGCCTCTCCGGGCTCCGGAGCCGCCTCCAGCGTGGTCTCGATGCGGGGGCCCATCTTGCGTGCATACCATACCAGCACGCCGATGCCCGGGAGCGTGACGAACATGCCCCACATGATCATCAGTCCGATATCGACGTCGAAAATGCCCGCGATGGCGAGCGGTCCGGGGGTGGGAGGAATGGCGTGATGCGTGAGCATCAAGCCGCCGGCCAGACAGATGCCGAGGGTGATGACCGGCTTCTCGGTCGTCTTGCCGAGCGCCTTGACGAGCGGCATCAGGATGACGAACGCGGAGTCGCAAAAGATGGGCACGGAGACGACGTATCCGGTCATGGTCAGCGCCCAATCCTCGCGTTTCTCACCCAGCCACGAAATCAGGCTGTAGGCCATGCGCTCGGCGGCGCCGGAAACCTCGAGCAGCCGCCCCATCATGACACCGAAGCCGATCACGAGACCGATGGTCGAGAGCGTGTCGCCGAATCCCCGCGTGATGGAGACCACCACTTCGTCGGCCGGCATGCCGCCGACGAGCCCCGCCACGGAGGCTGCCGCCACGAGTGCCAGGACGGCGTGGATCCTGGTGCTGATAACCAGCAGCAAGAGCAGTGCGACCGCGAGCAGCAGACCGGCGACGAGCTGCAATTCGGACGGACCGGCACCATCCATCACGCGGCCTCACGCTCGAGCTCGGCGGCGTACTGGCGCAGCACGGCATCGAAGTCTTCATCCCGTTTGAATCCAAGGCCGAGCGCCCGGTGTACGTCGAATGCGCCCGGCCAGCTGCAGACGATGTCCATGACGCGCCGATCCTCTTCATGTCGCACCAACGCGCGTGCGTCCGACCCGCCGATGCGCTCCAGGCTGTCGAGCATCTCGGCAGGCGTCACGGTAAGGCCGGGCAGATTGAGGGAGCGCACCGGCGGAGTCGGCAGTCTGGCGGCGTGGACGAGATTGTCGATCGCCGTGCCGGGCGAGCTGATCCACAGGCGCGTGTCGAGCGGTACGGGGCAGACGCTCTCGACGCCATGCATGGGCTCTCGGATGATTCCGCTGACGAACGACGACGCCGCGGAGTTCGGCGTGCCCGCCCGTACCGAGATGGTCGGAAGCCGGCACACGAGCCCGTTCACAAATCCGCGCCGCGTGTATTCGTTAACGAATAATTCCGCGACGGCTTTGCCGGTGCCGTAGGACGATTCGGGCGCCAGCACCACGTCCGGCGGAACCACGTCGGGCATTTCGCCCCCGAAAACGGCCAGCGAGCTCGAAAAGATAAAGCGAGGCGCGCGGTCGAGGCGCCGGCAGGCATCCAGCAGATGCCGCGTGGCGTCGACGTTGATCTCCAATCCGAGGTCGAAATCTTCTTCGGACTGGCCGCTCAAGACGGCCGCGAGGTGATACACGACGTCCGGGTCGGATTGCGCGACGACGTCCTGCACGAATGCCGGGTCGGCGATCGACCCCGTACGCGCGTCGAGCCGTTCGTCGCCGACCGGACATGGGTCGAGGTCGACGGCAGTGATGGCGGCAACCTCGGGGAGGTCTTCGGGCCCGGCGAGCAGCGCCTCGATCAACCGGCTGCCCAGGAATCCAGCCGCTCCTGTGACTAAGTATGTCATGTCGTAAATACGGTCACGTATTATGAGGGTCGATGCGCCTGCTTAGCGGAGCTATGGCGACGATCGGTCCACGTCCAAGAAAGGACCAAGACGCGAAGCGTGCAACCAGCCCGCAGAGCCGCAGGTCGGACGGATGTGGACGGCTGACCGACGGGGGGCCGAACGACGGCCGCCGCGACGGCGGCCGTACGGTGGCTCTCCGACCGCGCAGCAGGGGCGAGCGGCGCGGTCGGGCACGGCTGCCTGCCGTTCGACGCGCACGGGGTCTGCGTGGATTCGCGGCGGCACTTGCCTTTGAAGCACGCTTGATCGGTTATTGGAAGGGACGTTCTAGCAAGCGCGACGAATAGTGTGATCGGACGATGCATCTCGTGCGCCGCGGCACACCTGGCGCCGTACGCGCCCGGTCGGTCGTTCGGAACGGCAGATTGGTGAGGGAGGCCGCGTAGACGTCGCACCTCGTAGAGGCGCAGATGGGGCCGAACAGACGGTCGAAGATTCATCCACAAGCATGTAGCGGAATGAAATACGTTATCATCGGTACGGGCAACATCGCGCGCACCTACGTTGCGGCCGTAAGCAAGATGCCGGATCAGGAGGTCGTCGGCTTCGTATCCCGCGCAGGCCGGCGTCCCCACTATGCCGACGGCTCGGAAGAGGTCGCGCGCCGGCTCGAGGACGTGCGTGCCGATTTCGATGCCGTGATCCTCGCGACTCCGCCCGGCCTGCATCACGAAGGGGCCGTTGCGGCGGCCGCCATGGGGAAGCATGTACTGACGGAGAAGCCGCTCGACGTCACGCGGGAACGGATGGACGCGATGATCGATGCCTGCCGGGATGCCGGCGTGAAGCTCGCCGTGACTTACCAGCGGCGGATGAGCCCGGACAATCGAGCGATCAAGCGCCTGCTGGTCGAGGAGGCATTCGGCCGCCTGTACGCCGCCGACTTGAGCGTCAAATTCTTTCGTGACCAGGCGTACTATGACAGTGCTCCATACCGCGGCACGTATGCCGAGGACGGCGGCGGCCCGTTCATGCAGCAGGCATCGCACAACATCGACCTGTACTGCTGGTTTTTTGGGATGCCGCGCCGCGTCGTCAGCATGCTGGACACTTTTGCTCACGACATCGAAGTGGAGGATCACGGAGCGGCGCTGCTGCGCCACGACGACGACATGATCGGAACCATCATCGCATCGACGGTCGCGGCTCCCGGCTTCCCGGCACGCCTGGAGCTCCACGCGGAGCGCGGGTCGGTGGGTCTCGAGAACGACGTCATCACGACGTGGTCCGTGCAGGGGGTGGACAATCCTTCCACGACGCCTGCCGGGGCCATCCACAGCGGGTCGTCGGTGTCGGTGACCGATACGTTCGGCCACGAGGCCATCCTGCAGGATTTCGCGGAGGCCGTTCGGGAGGACCGCGAACCCGCCGTGACGGGCGCATCGGCGCGCGAGGCTACGGAACTTATTCTACGCATCTACGAGGAGGCAGTATCTTGAAACAGGCAAAGAGAATCCGGCTGAAGGCCGTTATCGCAATCGCAGCCCCCGTACGCTGCCTCGTCCTGGCGGCGCTGTTCAGCGCTGCGGGAGGTATGCTTGCATCGGCGCACGCGCAGGACGTCGTCGCGCGCGATTTCGTGTTCGAAGATGCGCCGTTCGAGAGTGCCCATGCCTCGACCCTTGTCGAAACCTCCGCGGGCGAGCTGCTTGCGGCCTGGTTCGGAGGATCGGATGAAGGCGAGGCGGACGTGGAGATCTGGGTCGCGCGGAAATCCGGGGACGGCCCGTGGAGCGAGCCGGAGGCCGTGACCGCGTATCCCGAGATGCCGACCTGGAATCCGGTGTTGCATCAGGACGGGGAGAGCACGACGCTCTATTTCAAAGTGGGTCCCAGCCCCCGTGAGTGGGTGGGGGCGTACCGATCGTCGGAGGACGGGGGCCGCACCTGGAGTCCGGTCACGTATCTGCCTGCCGGGCTGACCGGACCGATTCGAGCCAAGCCGATCCGTCTGGCCGACGGGACGCTTCTGGCGGGTACGTCCTTCGAGGCAGGCTACGCTCGGGGTACGCCGGCCGACGCGCCGTATCGGGCCTGGACGGTGTGGGTGGAGCGGAGCGAGGATGGAGGCGCGACCTGGAGCAAGCACGGCCCCGTCGCCGTGCCGGGTGAGCCCTACGGCGTGATTCAGCCGACCCTCTGGGAGTCGTCACCCGGCGTGGTACGCATGCTGATGCGTTCCACGAACCGTATCGGCCGCATCTGCGAGGCCGTCTCGACGGACGGCGGCAAGACGTGGAGCGATGCGCGTCCCACCGATCTTCCGAACCCCAACGCAGGCGTCGATGCGGTGAAGCTGCGCGACGGCCGCCTGGTCCTGGTTTATAATCACACGGAACGCGGGAGGAGTCCCATCCACCTGGCCGTATCGACCGACGACGGCGCCAGCTGGGGCGCGCCGATCATCCTGGAGGAGGGGCAGGGGGAGTTTTCGTATCCGGCGGTCATAGAGGCGGATGACGGCCGGCTGCACGTCACCTATACCTGGCGACGACAGCGCATCCGTCATCTGATCGTCGATCCGGAGCGGCTGTCCGGATCGTAAACCGCCCGCGGGCGGTCAGCCAAGCAGATCGTTCAAATAGGCGTAGCTCGCGGCGATGGCCCCGATCGGGTCATCCCCCGGCCGGTCGTTCTCCACGATGCCGTAGCGCAGTCCGGACAGCTCGGCGCGGTCGAAGATCGCCGGGAAGTCGATCCGCCCGCTGCCCACGTTGGCGAGCTCGTCCTCGTCGGTGAGATCCTTCACGTGCCAGAGGTGGAAGCGGCCCGGATACCGCTCGAAATAGGCAAGCGGATCGTAGCCCGCATGCACGATCCACGCGAGATCGAGCTCCATGGCGACGAGGTCGGCGTCGGTTTCATCGAGAAGGACGTCGTACGGAAGCCGACCGTCCATCTCCTCAAACTCGAAGCTGTGGTTGTGGTAGCCGAACTGCAGTCCGGCTGCCTTCGCCGTCTCGCCGAGCTGGTTGAACGTCTCGGCCACGGTCTTGTAGGCATCCAGATCGGCGCGCATCTCGCTCGGCAGGGACGGCACGACGGCGTAATCCATCCCCAGCGTAGCCGCGCCCTCGAGCACGGCGTCCGCATCCTCCCGAAAATCGTTCAGTCCGAAATGCCCTGACCGGGCCTTCAGTCCGAGGTCGTCGAGTATCCGTCTGATCTCGGCGGGCCTGTGATCGTAATACCCGGCGAACTCGAGATTCTCATAGCCGACACCGGCCACCCGTTCGAGCGTCCCCGAAAAATCGTCGGAGAGAATGCTTCGGAGCGTATAGAGCTGCACGCCGATGTTCGACATGTCAGGTCGAGCGACGGCGGCATGGCCGAGACGGCTCCAGGCGAGTCCACCTGCGACGACAGCGCCGGTGCGTTGAAGAAAAGAGCGGCGATTCATGATGGTACCTCAGGCTTATCTGTGACGGGTAATATGGAAGGGACAGCCGGTCACGGCGCTGAGCCCTCTTCGGAGACCCACCGATAGCGAGTCACCTGAGCGTTGGGGCCGGGATCCCAGAAGCCGTCGAACTCGGCCACGTAGATGCTGCCGTCCGGACCCAGCTCCATCGAGATCGGTGTGGTCAGCGTGAGCTGGTCGAACAGCTTCACGTTGGTCAGCCGCTGCGTGGGGATGTTCACCTCGAGCGGGTCCCTCTTGACGCTGCTTTCCCTGTCGTTCTGGAACGTTCCGTCGACGACGTCGCCGTACTTGATCCAGCGGCGAGACCAGTCGAAGACGAAGACTTTATCCTGCAAAAACTCCGGGAACGCGCCCTCGCCGTCGAACCGGTAGATGGGGCCGACCGTGGCTGAGCGGCTGCCGTCCCGGTAGGTGTACTCCCACATCGGTGGCTTGAAGTCCTCGATCATGTCGGGCCCCCACTCGTTGTAGAAGAGGGTTCCGACGGTCCGCGGCCAGCCGAAGTTTTCGCCGCCGTAGGCGACGTTGTACTCGTCGTAATCGTATTGAGCATCCGGGCCGACCACGCCCATGTAGACGGCGCCCGTGCGATCGTCCACCTTGAACCGATAGGGGTTGCGCAGGCCGTAGGCGAAGATTTCCCATCGAACGCCAGGACGTCCATAGAAGGGATTGTCCTTCGGGATCGTGCCGTCCTTGTTGATGCGGAGAATCTTGCCGCGCAGCTCGGAGAGGTTCTGCGAGGTGCGTTCGGAGTCGACGATGCGCGACCAGTGGTAGCCGTCCAGATTGTACCGCTCCTGAAACGCTTCGATGCGCTCCTCGGAGATCTCCCAGTCCGGCCGCGTGCCGGAGTAGCCCGTGTCGCCGGTCGAGATGTAGAGCGTGCCGTCGGGACCCCATTCCAGATCACCGGCCTGGTGGCAGCACTGCGGCTCGGTCGGCACGATGAGGATTTCATGCTCTGTGGAGAGGTCGAGCCGATCGTTGCGGTACTCGAAGCGTGAAAGCTTGTTCAGGAAGGTATTCGGCTCGGCATAGAAGACGTACACGTAGGGCTCGCCGGCGTAGAAGTTCGGGTCCGTTTCGATCCCGTAGACGCCGTGTTCGATGCCCGTGGGGTCCGTGGTCGGAATCTCGGCGATGAGGTGAGTCTCGCCCGATTCGGCGTCGTAGCGGTGGATGTTGCCCCGCAATTCGGCGATCCAGACGTTGCCGCGCTCGTCGATGGAGATGTCGTCGGGCCAGACGTCCGGCGCGATGACCTCCTTGACGCGATAGCCGCCGAAGGACGCGTCCGTGCGACCGGCAACCACGCGAAGGCCCTGCGCGACGTGCTCCTGGAAGGCTTCGTTTTGCCAGACCTCGGCCGAGTGGCCCAGCGCGGTCACGAAGACGCGGCCGCCTTCGTGCCGGCGGACCCAGGAGATGGGGAAATCGTTCACTTCGCGCCCGGCCGGTGCGTTGTTCTCTGCGAGACGGGCCGACTCGATCGAGGCGATCACACGGCTGTTCCAGCGCGGGTTCTCATCGAGCGTATAGAAGCCGACCTCGGCATTCGGCGAGCTGCCGGCATGGGCCACCGCGGGGTTGTCGGGATCCTCTATGAGGATGCGCACGGTCTCGGGGGGGCGATCCTCGTCGGCCAGTCCACCGCCGACGAGCGTACGGTAGGCTTCCCAGTCGTGCAGCGCATCCAGCGCGGCGTGGACCACCGCCACGCCCTTGCCGGCGCGAACGAAGTCGAGGACGGCGGCGCGCTGTGCGGCCGTAACCGCCGGGCCGCCGCCCGTCTCGCGCTCCGGCCCGGTGCGGACACCCGTCAGCGGCATTTCGCGATCGCGGAAGTGGACGCTGCCGCTGAGGCCGTCTCCGACGAGCGCCGCGGCGATGCTCCACGAGCCCGCATTGCCGGCCGGCCAGCTCGCGAAGAGGGAATCCCCTTCGACGCGGACCGACGTGAGCTCCCTGGCCTCCGGGTCGTTCGACCCCTTGATGAAGCCCTGCAGCGCACCGGGTTCCCCCCAGACGGCAAGCTGGGCTTCGGCCGTCCCGCGAGGCGATTCGTAGGAAATATCGAAAGTGCCCCACGTTCCGTTCATCGGATCGAAGGAGGCCGCCATCTCTTCCGGCGAATAATCGTCGGCCGAACGCAACGTCGAGTTGGCGAAGAGAAGGACGTCGTAACCGGACAAATTATCGGCCGTCAGGTCGCGGACGTCTTCGGTGATCTCGACCACGAAGCTGTCGGCGTCCAGGCCGGACATGAAGTCCTTCGAAGCGGCGATCGCCTCCTCGTGGCGTTCACCGTGCGTGGCGGTCACCATCAGGACGCGGATCGGAGTGGGCTCGTCGTCGGCTGCCGGTACGGACGCGTCGCGAGCGCCCGAACATCCGAAGAGCAAAAGGAGGACGGTGAGAGCGGAAAAGCTCCGCAGACGCATGTCGACCGTCATTAGATCGTACACCATTGAGTGAATTCGGAGGGAGAGGTGAACGTCACTGCTGAATGATGCCGGCGAGGCCTGCATGCTGGAGGGCGGTAACCAGGCCGCCTTCCATCATGGCCGGCTCGATGGTAGCGTTATCATTCGCGTCGACGCCGTCCAGCACCTGCCGGAGGAGTCGCGTCAGACCTGCCGCGTGCTGATGCGCGGTCTCGAGGTCGCCCTCGTAGTCCGTCTTGAGGATGTTCAGTGCCTGGGCGAAGGCATCCTGAATCCATCCGGTATCCGCCGTGGACTGCCAGAATTCCGACGGCGCATCCCACTGCGCGGTAAGATCGACGCGTGGCATGCCGCCGCGGGCATCGGCGTACCCCATTCGCATCCACCCGATGACGTTGCTCAGGGACGCGATCACGTGGCCGTAGTGCGGGCTCTCGTCGTCGAGCGCGTAGAGCAGCTCGCGGGCGTGCAGCCCCCGCCCCATGATGCCGAGTTCGGCCGG
>CAZXHQ010000072.1:0-10895 GCA_964640145.1 uncultured Rhodothermales bacterium
CGACGTGCCTTTTCGAAGATGAAATGGAAAGAGGCTCGTCACGTCTTATCGATCCAAACCATCGGAAGGATAGGGCCGCCTAATCTTACGCATCACGTAGCAGATCATTCGATCAGTTCATCCCTCACATTCATGGCTCATCGATATCCGTACGGACCGCTGGCCGTCGAAAGGCCTGCCGCTTCAAAAGCCCCGTCCGCCCTCGGCGTGCGGGACGTACTCTTCGACGGCGTATTCACGGTGAATCGCACCGGGCGTTTCCTGGACGTCAACGCGGGCGGGACGGCCCTCCTCGGGTACAGCCGCTCCGATCTGCAGGGCCGCGACGTGTGCGAGGTCGTCCGGCACGGCGCCTCCGGGGAGCGGCGCACGTTCGAAGCGCTCGACGTCGGCGGACACTTTTACTGGTCGGGCCTCCTCGAGCGCAAGGACGCGCCCGCCATCGCCGCCGAAGCCCGCGTGGTGCGCTCGGGCGCGGAGGAATTCACCATCGTCGCTCGAGAGAAGGCCGGCGGGGACGTTTCGCTCGAAACCCTGAACGACGAGCGCCTGATGCGACTCACGCATCTGCGCAAGAACATTCTCGAGAGCCTCAACCACGAGTTCCGGACGCCGCTGACGACGATCCAGGTCTGCTCCCAGCTCATCAAGGACGTCATCGAGCCGGAGTACGAGTCGATGGTCGACGACATCGAACACAGCGGCAACCGCCTGCTGGAGGCGTTCATGACGCTCATCGAGCTCGCCAGGCTCCGGGCGGACGACTACCCGCTCTATCCGCGCGTCCGTGACGTCGCCGAGATCGTCGACGCGTGCGTCGAGCGCGTCCGGCGGCCGGCCGACGAGAAGGGCGTGGACGTCTCCGTGCGGTTCGAGGAGCGCCCGCTGAGCGCCTGCGTAGACGCGTATGCGCTGAACCGAATCGTTTTTTCACTGGTGGACAACGCCGTGAAGTTCACGGACGCGGGATCGGTGCGCGTCTCGGCGGCCGCGGCGGCGGAGAGCGTCCGAATCGACGTCGTCGACACCGGCGTCGGCATCAGCCCGGAGTTCCTGCCGCGCGTCTTCGACGCCTTCACGCAGGAGAGCACGGGGCTGAGCCGCATCTATCAGGGGGCGGGGATGGGCCTTGCCCTCACCGCGCAGCTCGTCCAGCGGATGGGGGGACGCATCCTGGTGAACAGCACGAAGGCCGCGGGCAGCACCTTCGCCGTCATCCTTCCGCGGGGCATGAACCCGGCGGCGTGAGCGGCCGAACGCGGTGGGCGCGAACGCGCGGCAGCGATCGGGCCGTCCCGGCAGAGCCTCGCACCGTTTGGCGGGGCACCCGGCAGCTCGGCCGCCCTGAGGGATCCGCACGCGGCATTGCGTGCATTCTCTCCGTGCGTTTTCGTTGCACGGTGGGAGGAAAGCCGCTATTTTCGTGACGGGTCCTCACGGGCGAATTCTCGCCCCCTTACGATCAGACGGTCTCTGACGGATGCTCCTGGCTCGACGTGGAGAAAACGACGTGTACGCGGCGGAGACCGACGAGATGGTTCGCGCCTTCCGAACGTATGCCGTCATCGCGGGGGTGCTCATCCCGTTCTTCTGGCTGGTCTACAGGTGGACGGACCCCGCGGCCGTGGACCCGCTGTGGCTGCGTCTGGCGCTGACCGTGGTCGCGTTCGCCCTGGCCGGCGCCTCGCTGGCAAGCGCATGGGTCGAGCGGCACTTCGTCGGCCTGATGCAGGGCTACCTGTACGTGGTGACGGCCTGGTTCGTGGGCCTCTCGGCGGCCAATTCGTTTTCGCCCAATTACGCGGTGGGCCTGCTCTTCGTCGTCGCGGCCGTCGCCGTGGCCATCGGCACCGGGCTCCGCCGCACGAGGCCGCTGACGGTGTACCTGGTCTTCGCCGCGGGGACGACGATGGCGGCCATGCTCGCGACGCCGGCCCCGATGGCCGGACAGATCGGCCGGATGATCTTCATCGGCTGCGTATTCAGCATCGCGCTCGTCGTGCACGTGGCCGCCGGCGCCACGATCCGCGCGAAGGCGCGCCTGAGCGTCTCCGAACGCAAATACCGGACGCTCTTCTCGGCGGCCAACGACGCCATCCTGCTCGTCGATCCGGACACGGGGCGGATCGTCGAAGCCAACGACCGCGCGCTCGAGCTCTACGGCTACTCTGCCGGTGAGATGGCGGAGCTCCCGGCGACGGCGCTCGGCGAGGACGACGGGCTCGAGAAGGTGCCCTGCACGAGCCGGGAGATCGTGCACCGGCGGCGCGACGGGTCTACCGTGCACCTGCTCGTCAGCATGACGCGCATCGAGTACGACGGCAAGCCGATGATCCTGAGCATCAACCGGGACGTCACCGAGCGGCACCGAAATCTCGAGTCGCTCTCTCGCATGAACGAGGCGCTCCGCCAGCGCAACCGCGACCTGCAGGACTTCGCCAAAGCCGCTTCGCACGATCTGCGCGAGCCCGTCCGAAAGATCCAGACCTTCGCCGATCTGATGCAGGTCGAATACGCGCCGGCGCTCGACGAGCGGGGACGGGATTACCTGGCGAGAATGCAGGGGATCGGCACGCAGATGTCGAGCATCGTGGCGGACCTTCTCGCCTTCTCCCGCATCGCGTCGGCAAGCCGGCCGCCGCGCGAGACGGACCTGAACCTCGTCGCCCGCGACGTGGTGAAAGAGTTCGGCGCGGAAATCGATCCGGCCGAGACGCGGATCCGGATCGGGGAGCTGCCGATCCTGGAGGCCGATCCGCTGCAGATGCGCACGCTCCTGCGAAATCTCATCTCGAATGCCCTCGACGCCCGGCGCCGGGGGGAGATCCTCGACGTTTCGCTGGAGGGCCGCAACGACGGCGAGCGGTGCCGCATCGCCGTGCGGGACGACGGCGTGGGCATCGACGAGAGATACCACGACAGGATCTTCTCTCCCTTTCGCCGCCTCAGAACTTCCCGGCAGTGCGGGCGGACGGGCATGGGGCTGGCCATCTGCAAGCGGATCGTGGAGCATCACGGCGGCACGATCAGCGTGGAGAGCCGCCCGGGAGAAGGCAGCACGTTCAGCGTCGAGCTTCCGTGCCGCCCCGTCAGCGCGTTTGCAGATGTTCGTCCAGATACGTGACGTAGGCCACGAACGCCCGGCGCTGCGCGTCGGTCCAGGTGTCGGCCGCATCGATGGACTGAACGGCCGCTCGGAGCGCGTCGCGGCCGGCGCCCGTCTCCTCGAGCGCGTGCCGCTCGGCTTCGAAGGCGATCTCGATGTATTCGCACGGGCTCGCCGCCATGCGTTCGAGGATGCGCCGTCCGGTGTCGAGGTGTTCGCTGAGGTCCGAGGCCATGTCGTTTCCGGGTTGATGGGAAAGGCCGCAGCTACTCCAGGCGGAGCGGCGCGTCGACCGTCACGCACGTACCATTTCCTTTGGAGGATTCGATCCTCATCCCGCCCCCGAAGAGGCCCAGCCGCTCGCGCACGCTGAACAGCCCGAAGCGTTCGTCCGAAGCCGAACTTTCGGCCGCTTCTACGTCGAAGCCGTTTCCCTCGTCCGTCACGCTGATCTCAATGCGGTGGTCGACGGCGCGCAGCGCGACGGCGGCCTGTTTCGTGCCGGCGTGCTTCACGACGTTAAAGAGCAGCTCGCGAACGATCTGGAAGAGCAGCACGCGCATGTCCTCCTCCGGGGTGCGGAAGGAGCGCTCCGCGTCGATCGTCACGTCCATGTCGTGGAGCTCCTTCATCTGGGCCTGAAGCCAGCCGAGCGCTTCGGTCAGTCCTTCCGACTTGAGGATCGGCGGACTCAGATCCACGGTAAGGCTCCGCGTCAGGTCGATGCTCTTCCGGATCCACGCATCGGCCTCGTCGAAGCTTTCCTTTATGGCCGCCTCGTTGCCGGCCTCCGCGTCCTCGCGCGCGACCCGCAGCTTCATCTGCACGCCGTAGAGCACCTGCTGGAGGTCGTCGTGAAGAATCTGGCTGATGCGGCGGCGTTCCTGCTGCTCCGCCATCGTCAGCGACGAGGCCAGCTCGCGCACCTTGCGCGTTCGCTCCTCGACCCGATCCTCCAGCTCTTCGTTCAGACGCCGGAGCGCCTCCTGCGTCTCCTTCCTGTCGGTCTCGTCCCGAAGGATCTTCACGAAGCCCCGGTTGCGTTCCTCCTCCTTCAGCGCCACGACGAACCCGTTGCCCCAGAAACGGCGGCCGTCCTTGCGCACGTGCCACCGCTCGTCGCGCGCCGACCCGTCGGCCTGCGCCCGGCCCATCTCTTCCTGAGGCACGTCGGCCGCGCGGTCCTCGGCCGTGAAGATGAGGTCGGCCGACTGGCCGATGGCCTCGTCGGCCTTCCACCCCAGTATGCGTTCCGCGGCGGGATTCCACGTCGTGATGCGCCGGTCCGGACCCATGGCGATCACGGCGTAATCCCGCGTATTCTCGACGATGAGATCGAAGCGGTCCTGTGCGGCCCGCAGCTCGCGTTCCGATCGGACGCGCTCGGTCACGTCGTCGATGGCCAGCAGGATGAGCTCGTGGTCGTCGAGCCGCCGGGCGTTGAGCCGCATCTCCCGCTTTCCGATCGTCTCGAATTCGTGCGTGACCCCGTAGTCGTTGAAGACCGTGTCCGTGGGCAGGACGTTCTCCAGCAGATCACGAAGCTGCGGAATGTCCCACTGGCCGTTGCCCAGATCGTAGATCAGCCGTCCGATGGTCTGATCGGGGGAGACCTGAAAGGTCTGGTAGAACGATTCGTTGGCGGCTTTGATGCGCAGGCCGAAGTCCAGCACGAGGAGGCCCTCGCGCACCGTATCGACGATCATCTCTGCGAACGCCTTCGCGTCGCGAAGGTCTTCGAGGCTGTCGAAACGGGCCGAGGAGATACCGGCGTAATCCTCGACGCCGGCGTCGTAGGCGGGCGGCTCTTCGTCGCCCTTCGCTGATCTCTCAAACTCCTCTTCTTGAGAGGATCCGTTCGGTTTTTCAGACATTGGGCGTCACTCTCCAGAAGGCCGGATTCCGGGCATGTCAAGACTGACAGGTACTGCGACACGTGGCGGGTGGAAAGGGTCCTCCGCGTGCCGAATGCTTCACATCGGACCGCAAATACACGTTCCGGCGGTCGGATGGCGGTGCCGGTGAAGATGCCGTATGCCGGCGTGCCGACAACGAGCCGGGGGATCTCGCCGACGCGACCGCTGCATCCTCTCGAGAAAACGTTCCGTGCAACTCGTATCATACCTACACCGTGTCCGCGCCGGCCCCCGCCCTTTCGGCCGAGGCCACCAGGTCGTCGGCACGGTCCGTTTATTTCGGTAAGTAGATCAGTACGGTCATGCCTTCTGAACGGAATTCCCAGCGTGTTTCCACCGGCGTCGAGGGGCTGGACGCCATCCTCTCCGGCGGGCTCGCGCCCGGCCATCCGTATCTGGTGCTGGGGGCGCCGGGTACGGGCAAGACGACGCTCGCCCTTCAGTTCGCGCTGGAGGGCGCGCGCCGGGGAGAGCGCGTCCTCTTTGCCAGCATCTCGCAGAGCGCGGGCGATCTGCGCCGGATCGCCGCCTCGCACGGTTGGTCGCTCGACGACATCGACATAGAAGAGCTGATCCGGGGTACGGAAGCCGATCCCCTCACGACCCGGCAGACCGTGCTGCATCCGGCGGACGTCGAGCTGAGCGCGTCGGTGGATGCGCTGGCGGAGACGCTCGAGGAGGTCCGCCCGGCACGGCTCGTTTTCGACTCCGTCGGCGTGCTCAAGACGCTCGCCGCCGGTGACACGTATCGGTACCATACGGAGGTGACGGCCCTCGTCCGGCTGATCCAGCAGCACCAGGCGACGTCGCTGATCATCGGAGCGGCGCCGCAGGAGGATGGTTCGTCGGACGACGAGCTGCAGACGCTCGTTCACGGCGTCATTCGCCTCGTCCGTTCCGCGCCGGTGTACGGTTCGGTGCGGCGGAGCGTTCAGGTCGAGAAGAGCCGGGCCACGGCCTTCCACACCGGTTGGCACAACTATTCGATCGAGACCGGCGGCATTGCGGCGTATCCTCGTCTGAACGTCTTTCTCGGGCAGGCGAAGCCGTTCAGAGAACCGAAGGAGGTCTGGGAGGAGGCGGAGAGCTGGGAGTACATGGAGAGCGGCATCGAAGAGCTCGACGAGATGCTCGGCGGCGGATTCGAGTTCGGCACGTCGGGCGTGATCGTGGGCGCGACGGGCACGGGGAAGTCGACGCTGGCCATGGTCTACGCCCACGCGGCGCTCCGTCAGGGGCGAAACGCCGCCGTCTTCCTCTTTACCGAACGGCCGCGGACGTTCGTGCGGCGAGCCAGTGACCTTTCGATGGACGTGCGGCCGTTTCTGAAGGATGGCCGGCTGCATCTGCAGACGGTGGACGTAGGCGAGCTCTCGCCGGGCGCCTTCGCCGATCGCCTGCGGAGCGTCGTCGATGCCGGTGCGGAGGTCGTCATCATCGACAGCCTCACCGGCTACTTTCACGCCATGCTCGACGAGGCGCTCCTGCAGGTACAGATGCACGACATACTCAGCTTCATCGCGAGCCGCGGGGTCCTCGGCCTGCTGATCGTAGATCAGCACGGGTTGGTGGGCCGCGAGATGATGGCGCCCGTCGACATCAGCTACATGTGCGACTCGCTGATCGTCATGCGAAATTACGACGAGGGAGGACGCGTACGGAGGGCGATGGCCGTCGTGAAGAAGCGCTACGGCAGACACGACATGACGGTGCGTGAGCTGGAGGTCACCGGCGAAGGCCTGCGCATCGGCGAGCCGCGCCACGATTTGATCGGCGTGCTGTCCGGCAGCCCCCAGATCGTGCGCCGCTCCGAACGACGTAACAATCCGAGCTGGGAGAAACGGGAACAGCGATCGTGACGGAACCCGACCCGATGCAGCGTGACGTACCCCATATCGAGGAAATGAGACCGAATGCACCGGACCGCGAGGAGCGCGTGCTGGTGTGCCTCGGCTACGCTCGGAATTCGGAGGTCGTCCGGCGCGTGCTGGCGGGTGAGGGCATTCATCCGGTGACGGTGCCGGACGTCGACGCGCTCGCCGACGCCGTGCGGGAGGGCGCCGCGGCCGTGATCGTAGGCAGCGGCGTGCTCGTCGATCGCTCTCAGCCGCTCCGCGAGGCGCTGCGCGCGCAGCCGGTCTGGTCGGATCTGCCCGTGGTCGTGCTCGTGCCGCCCGGCCGGCCGGACGTAAGCGGCAGGGCCATCGCCGAAAAGCTCGGTTCGCGCACCGCGGCGAAGATGCTGGAACAGCCGGCCCGCAGTTTCGAGATCATCTCGCTCTTCAAGGGGGAGCTCCAACGGCGCATGCGCCAGTACGAGCTTCGGGATCTGCTGCAGCGCGAGCGCGAGCTGCGCGCCGAGCTGCAGGAGAGCCGGCACGAGCTGATGGCGATCAATCGCTCTCTCGACGAACGCGTCGGCAAGCGCACGGAGCAGGTTCGCGAGCTATCCGGAGCGCTCACGCGCGCCGAACAGCAGGAACGGCGGCGGGTGGCCCGGCTTCTGCACGACGACTTGCAGCAGACGCTCTACGCCGTTCAGATGAAGGTCGATGACATCCGCCGAGACGTGGCGGACGTCGGCCGTGAAGGCCTCCTCGAAGACGTCGAGAAAGCCGACGGCTGGATCGCCCGTGCCATCGACGTGACACGCCGGCTGACGGTCGATCTCAGTCCGCCCGTATTGCGGAGCGACGAGCTCACCGAAACGCTCGGATGGCTGGCCTCACGCATGCAGGACCTTCACGGGCTGACCGTCGACGTCGAGGCGGTTTCGGCCTACCGGATGCCGGACGAGGACCTGCGCGTGCTGCTGTTTCAGATCCTGCGTGAGCTCCTCTTCAACGTCGTCAAGCATGCCGACACCCTCCACGCCCGGATCACGCTGGCGGAGGTGGATGAGCGCATCCGAATCGAGGTCGTCGACGAGGGCTGCGGCTTCAGCCCGGAGGAGGCGGCCTCGACGGCGGAGAAGGAAACGGGCTTCGGGCTGTTCAGCATTCGCGAGCGGCTGCAGCTTCTGGGGGGCTCGATGGACATCGACGCCAGGCCGGGCGCCGGCACGCGGGTGCGGCTCGATCTGCCGGTCCGTCTGGAGTGATCCGTCTGAAGTGAGAGGAAGAAGCCCTCCCCGTCCGAATCGGCTCGCCGAGCAGCTCGGCCGGCGTGCGGCGGCCCTCCTATTCCACCACGACCATCAGCGAGAAGGCGCCCACCTGCCGGCCGAAGGCGTCCTGTTCGAAGAGCACCACCTCGTATTCGTCGGGCGCCGTCCCTGCCGGCACGGAGGTGCCCAGCACGACGGGCGTCAGGCGCCCGCCGACCATCGGTACGTCGAGGACGAGCGCGTCGCCGCCGGCCGCCCGAAAGATGCGGCGGCCCTGAAGCTGTCCGAGCGCGGCGTTGGGGGCGAGCTGTGCTCCGCGATCCCGATGCTTGTGCGGGCCGCAGCAGCAGCATTCGCTGGGACCTTCGCCCGGCTCCTTCCGGCGAACGCGCTCCACGGCGGCTCGCTCCACCCTCGGATCGAGCAGCCGCACCCAGAACGTCGCCGCCTTGGGCAGCCGGCCCCGCCGGATGACGATGCGCTTCACGGCGGCGTCGTCGTCCTGATGCCCGATGACGCCGGTCATCTCGAAGGAGCCTCCGTCATCGTCGCTGTAGTCGATGGCGACGTTGCGCTGGGCCAGGTTGGTGTTGTCGATCACCAGATCGCCGGAGGGCGCCGGTCCGGTGTGCGGCGACGCTTCGGCCAGCAGGCACGGGTGCCAGCTCGTTCCGCCGACCGTTTCGGGCGGCACCATGGCGGCGGGCCAGAGGAAGGTGTACGTGTCGTCGGCGCCGGCCGCCAGCGTCGAGACGAACTGCTCGCCGATCAGATACGTGCCCTGCACGAGCGGCGAGGGAATGGGATCGCCGGGGTTGCCCGAGGGGATGTAGTCCGCCGGATACCGGAATTGGGACCCGGCGAAGTGCGTCAGGTAGAGCCGCACGAAGAAGTTGCTCGACGGGGCCGTTCCGACATTCTTCACGCGGACGCGCACCCAGTTGTCCACCCCGCCCGCCGCGTTTTCGTTGGGGGGATTGACGCCGTAGGCCGGGGCCGGCGTCCCTGTCGGATCGGTGGTGCGCACCCAGACGTCCGGGCTGCGCCAGAAGGTGCCGCCGGTCGGCACGAAGGCGCCGGTGTCCGCGAGGTTGTCACGAAGGACGAGGTTGACCGACCCCGGGTCGAAGGCGTCGGAGCCCTGTACGGCCGCCAGGATGTTGAGCCGCCCGAAGCCGTACCACTGGCTGAACCCCCCGACCCACTGCCCGACGGGATCGGCGTTGAGGGGGTCGATCTGCACGGCGCTAGCGCGGAGAAGGTCGCGCAGGTCGATCCACGTCAGTCCCGGCTCGACGGAGAGCATGAGCGCCGCCGCCGCGGCCGTCGTCGGCGCCGCCGCCGACGTGCCGCCGAAGATCTGCTCGCCCCCGGTATGATTGAGGGATGGGGCCCCGGCGCCCTGCGCACAGATGTCGATCTCCGGGCCGAAGTTCGACGTGGCTACCTTCCGTTCGACGCCTCCGGCGTCGGGCTGCGCCGAGTTGGCGATGGCCATCGTGCGCGGGTGGGCCGCCCACACCCGGAACCCGGTGATGAGCGCGTTGCCGTTGCCGGCCGAATAGATGACGAGCGTGCCCCTGCCGCCGCGGCCGTAGACGGAGAGGTACGTCAGGGTGTCGTCCATGAGCCCCGAGAGGGCCAGGCCGTCGGATCCGTGCGAGCAGCTGAGGATGTCGGCGGCCGGACTGATCGGCTCGGCCGGCCATCCCACCGTGGCATTGCCCGTGGTGAAGCCGGCGGCCCAGAGCAGGACGTCGGCATAGTTCGCCGTACCGGTCGACAGCGGCCGCTCCAGTCCGATCTGATGGGTGTTGGGCGCGATGCCGGCGATGTCGGTCGCATTGTCCGTAACGGCGGCAATGATGCCGTAGACCCCCATGCCGTGGCTCGTATCGGGGAGGTACCCCGCCACGGTACACGGCTGCATGCCCGAGAAGTCGTAGCACTGCGCCAGCTGAGGCGTGCCGTCGGTAAGGTTGCCGCCGATGTCCGGGTGGTCGGTATCCACGCCCCGGTCGAGCGTCATGACGTGGACGTTCGGGCTGCCGAGGGTCAGATTCGGGTTGATGCCGCTGAGGAACTGCCAGGCCTGGTCGGCGCCCTGGAGCGTCAGGTTGGCCTGGGTTCCGTAGGTCGGATCGTCGGGCGGATCCGCCGGGAAGGCGTCGTCGGTGATGTAGAAGATGATGTCCGGCTCGCCGTAGATGAGCAGCCCCTGCTCGTACCACTGCTCGATGGTCTGCAGGTGGTCCCGGTAGTCCCCCCGGAGGAATTCGACGAGGCGGGCGTTCTCGGCCTGGATGAAGCCGCGCAGCACGCGCCCGCCGGCCTCCTGCACGAGCCCCTCGATCGTACGGGGCGTGAGGTGGGGCTTGAAGCGGACGACGAAGCGGCTGTCGATCAGCTTCACCTGGCCGGGTACCAGATCCACCGGGATCCCCACCCGCACGTCTTCGCCGAGCAGCTCGCGGATCCGGTCGCTGATGCGGCGGCGCAGCTCGGGCGAGGGGTCCTCGGTGAGGCGAAACAGCCAGATGGACCCTTCGGCGGCGGTGAAGGACAGCTCGGTTTCCTCCTCGGGGAAGTCGAAGGGCTCCAGCGGCAGGCTCCGCCGCAGCCGGTCGGCCTCGCGCCGGGCCGTCTCGGCGTCGGGCGGGCGGACCGGAAACGCCACGGCCACGAGATCCTCACGCGGCTCGAAGGGCACGATGTTCTCGCCCAGACGGTAGAACGGCCAGTCCGCCTTGCCCAGGTAGACGGACGC
>CAZXHQ010000073.1:0-10852 GCA_964640145.1 uncultured Rhodothermales bacterium
GCTCGAAATGCTTGGTTTCCTCCGGCGTAAGGGCGACGCGGCCGGTGCCGTCCCATGGAACGGGCCTCTGAAATGCATCGGAACTGACGTCGACCGCGCGGAACGATACGGCGCTCGCCGACATCCTGGCGGCCGTCTCTATGATGCGGCCCAGATCGAAATAGTTCATGCGCTGGAGGACGGCCTGCGCGGTCACTCGTATTTCCGGAGCGGCCGCACGCAGCGCGCGTACGCCCTGGTGGAGGCGATCATAAGCTCCTTCGACGCGTCGGATACGGTCGTGAACGCGCGGACTGCCGTCCAGCGAAACCACCACTTCGTCGCACCACTCGGCAACCCGTTCGGCTCGGTCGGCCAGTTGCTGGCCGGATGTGACGAGCGTGATCTTGATCCGCATGTCGCGGAGCATCTCGCACAGCTTCCAAAGGTTGGAGTGCAGGAGTGCTTCCCCACCGGTAAGGCGCACGCGGCGCACGCGGAGACGCTTGAACGAGTCGAGATGGGCCGCCAGGTCCTCCTCTGTGAGTTCTCCACCGTCGTGGTCGGCCTTCCAGACGTCGCACATGACGCACCGGCAGTCGCAACGACCGTGCGGCATCAGGTCCACCAAGGGGAGTGCTCGGATGCGGTCGGAGGACAGCGAGAGTCGCCTCTTGGCAATGTCGATGGGTGAAACCATGTGCCAGCTCATGCTATGAAACCCTATCTAGTACAACGAACGGCCGCGCAGCGACCAATCCTTCGGCGAGCCTTCCGCACCTATCTCCGGTAGACGCCGGCTTGCAGCTTCGCAGGCCCGGGTACGCCGTCGCCGCCCGGGACGAAGGAGGGCAACCTGATGATGAAGGTGGTGGCTTCGGAAGGCTGCGTCTCGACCTGGAGATGCCCTTCAAGGACGTCGATGATGCGTTTCGTGACGGCGAGCCCGAGGCCCGCTCCTTCGAAGGCCCGCCCGGTGCCCGTACGGGCCTGGGTGAGCTCGTCGAACGGATACGGCAGAAATGCTTCGTTGCTCGGCCGCGCAAAGATGGGTTCCGGTCCAGAGCACGTGTCCTACGATCGAGAACGGTGCGGACGTAGCTCCACAGCCGGCGATCGACGAGGACGAGGAAAGTGGGCAGGCCGGCGGCACAGAACATGCGCCAGTCGGAGACGCGGGCATGCAGCCATCCCGCCCAGAGCAGGGTTGCGGTGCCGATCGAGACCGTGACGACGTGCATGGACGGATACGCTTAACCGAAGGGAATCCGTCCTCTGTATCGTCCGCCTGCTGCAAACCTTGAGCGGCGACGTGGCGTCTCACGAGGCCTGCAGGACCGGGCCGCCGGCAAGCAACCGCTCGAAGGCGTCCTTGCGGTACTTCTCGAAGTTCTTCGCAAATCGATCCGCCAGTTCACGCGCCTGCCGGTCGTACGCCTCGCCGTCGTCCCACGTAGCGCGCGGCCACAGAATGCCTGACGGCACGCCGGGGCAGCTGGTCGGGATCTCGAAACCGAAGGTGCCGTCGGTTCGCGTTTCCTGCGCGCCGAGCGAGCCGTCGTGAATCGCGTCGAGAACGGCACGCGTGTGGGCCAGGTCGATGCGCGCTCCGATGCCGTAGGGACCCCCGGTCAAGCCGGTATTGACGAGCCAGGCGTCGACGTCGTGCTCTCGCATCTTTTCGGCCAACAGCTCGGCGTATGCGCTCGGAGGCCACACCATAAATGCCGCGCCGAAACAGGCCGAGAACGTGGCCTCGGGCTCCTCGACCCCCATCTCCGTGCCGGCCACCTTCGCGGTGTATCCGGTCACGAAGTGATACATCGCCTGTTCGGGCGTCAGCCGTGCCACGGGAGGCAGCACGCCGAAGGCGTCATAGGTAAGAAAGATGATGTTGCTGGGATGCGCGCCGGTACACGGAATCCTGGCATTCTCGATGTGGTCGATGGGATAGGCAGCCCGAGTGTTCATCGTGATGCTGGTATCGGCATAGTCGACCTCGCGGGTTTCCGGATCATATACGACGTTCTCGAGCACCGTGCCGAACCGAATCGCCCGGTAGATCTCCGGCTCGTTCTCTTCGGAAAGATCGATCACCTTGGCGTAGCAGCCGCCTTCTATGTTGAAGATGCCGTCGTCGCTCCAGCAGTGCTCGTCGTCCCCGATCAGACGGCGCTTCGGATCGGCCGAAAGGGTCGTCTTGCCCGTCCCCGAGAGGCCGAAGAAGAGCGACACGTCGCCCTGAGGCCCTTCGTTGGCCGAGCAGTGCATGGAGAGGACGTTCCTTTTCGGCATCAGGTAGTTCATGACGGTGAAGATGCCTTTCTTCATCTCCCCGGCGTACTCGGTGCCGAGGATGACGATCTCTCTGTCCTCGAAGCTGAGGTCGACGCTCGTCTTCGACGTCATGTACGACGTGAACCGATTACAGGGAAACGCACCGGCATTAAGTACGGTGAAATCGGGCTCGCCGAAATCGTCGAGCTCGTCGTCCGGTATGCGCACGAGCATGTTGTGCATGAAAAGTGCGTGGTAGGCCCGCGAGCAGATGATGCGCACCTTGAGCCGATGATCGGGGTCCCAGCCGGCATATCCGTCCACGACGTAGAGGCGGTCCCGCGTATTGAGATAATCGATGGCCCGCTCGCGATTGACGAGGAACGTGTGGTGATCGAGCTTGATGTTCACACGGCCCCACCAGATGTCGTCGGCGCTATCGGGGTGTTCGACCACGCGCTTGTCGGCCGGGCTGCGGCCGGTTTTCGTTCCCGATTCGATGGCCAGGGCGCCGCTGTCGACGATGGCCGCGGTGGCATCCTCGCGGAGGGCGTCTTCGTAGAGCGCCGCCGGAGCGCGGTTACGGAAGACGGATTCGACCTGGATGCCGAGCGATTCCAGCGAGATCGTTCTTGCCATGCTCAGATCGCCGTGTACGGTGGAATGGCTGTCGATCCGGTTGGGCGGCGGTCGGGGGAGGTGCCGGTGCGCCCGGTCCTGTAGATAGCTCTACCTTGACGGCCTGAAAGCGGTTCCAGCGCAGGCCGTGCGGCCGACGGCCCCTTTACGCAGCGGCCCCCTCTGCTCGCTGCAGTATTAGAAGCGTCGCCGAGCGCGGGCCCGCACGGGGCGTCACGTAAGATCGGCAAGCTTCGAAAACGCCGGCTTCAAGGCGGGATAGAGCTCGTCGTAGAGATGAAAGAGCGCCTCGTACCGGTTCGCATGCCCCGAATCGACCGGCGTCTCCCCCGTGATCCGAACGACGTCACCACATGCCGACCGTACGTCGGACCAGTGCCCGAATCCGACGGCCGCCAGCAGGGCGGCGCCGAAGGCCGCGCCCTCCGTCGTGTTTACAGTCACGAGGTCCGTATTCAACACGTTCGCGAGGATGCTCCTCCATAACGCGCTTCGCGCCCCGCCGCCGGAGATGCGAACCTGCTCGAACGACTCCAGGCCTGCCGCCTTCATGATCTCGAAACTGTCGCGGAGCCCGAAGGCCACGCCTTCCAGCACCGCCCGCGTGAGATGCGCCTGCGTATGGCGGATGGTAAGGCCCACAAAGGCGCCGCGGGCCGTCGGATCTGCGTGCGGAGTGCGCTCTCCGGTAAGATAGGGGAGAAATAGGACGCCGTCCGAACCGGGCGGGATGCCGGCGGCGGGCTCGAGGAGCTCGTCGAACGACAGGTCAGCAGCAAGCTCGTCGCGGTACCACCGCAGGCTCCCCGCGGCGGAGAGCATGACACCCATCAGGTGCCAGGTATCGGGCACGGCGTGACAGAAGGCGTGGAGGCGGCCTTCGGGATCGAGAAACGGTTCGTCGGTGGAGGCAAAAACGACGCCCGAGGTTCCCAGTGTGAGCGCGGTGATGCCTTCGTCCACGGCGCCGACGCCCACCGCCTGCGCGCTCTGGTCGCCGCCTCCGGCGACCACCGGCGTGCCGGCCGCCAGCCCGGTTTCCGCGGCCGCGGCCGTCGTGACCGCCCCCGTTACGTCGGGCCCTTCGTGCGTGCGAGGAAGCCACTCGCGGGGCAGGTCGAGCGCGGAGACGATCTCGTCCGACCAGTTGCGCGTCCGGATATCCAGCAGGAGCGTCCCTGCCGCGCCGGCCCGGTCGGTTGCGTATTCGCCGGTCAGTTTGAAACGGACGTAGTCTTTCGGCAGGAGCACGTGCCGTACCCGCTCGAACACCCGGGGCTCGTGACGGCGAACCCACAGCAGCTTGGGCGCGGTGAAGCCCGTCAGCGCATCGTTCCCGGTGATGCGTATCAGCTCGGAGCGGCCGACCCGCTCGACGATCTCGTCACATTCGGCCGCCGTCCGCTGATCGTTCCACAGAATCGACGGGCGCAGCACCACCCCGTCGTCGTCGAGCAGGACGAGCCCGTGCATCTGGCCGGTGAGGCCGATGCCGGCGACGTCGGAGCCGGAGATGCCGGATTCGGAGAGGACGCGGCGGGTGCTGCGGACCGTGCCGTCCCACCAGAGGGCGGGATCCTGCTCGCTCCACAGCGGTCGAGGGGCGTCGAAGGAATATTCGGTGGCGGCCGTCTCGACGACCCTGCCGTCCGCGTCCATCAAAAGGACCTTCGTCGCCGTCGTGGATACGTCGATTCCTATGAAATAAGACATGTCGTCGCGGTGCCGTGGTGGAACGTGTCCCGTCAGCGATCTGGCACGAGCATACGAAGGCGAGCACATGCCAAAAAAGGGATGGCCTGCCAGGGCAGAACCATCCCTTCGCTAGGGAACCCGCAGCAGAAACCAGGAGCCTTGCGGTGGGCACGCGGCGGATCAGGCCTGCTGGGCAACCCAGAGGTCGCACCACCCATCCGGGTGAATCGGTCCGGGCACCACCTGGCACCCTCCGCACTGCGCGCCTTCTTCAGGCTCCGTGTAAAGCTGGCAGTTCGAGCAGAGCTGTTCGGGATTCGGTGACTCGTCCACGTAATTGACGGACTCGCGCTGCTGAATCTGCGCGTCGGTGAGCCCCGAGGTATCGGTACAGGAGAAATTCGCCTCGGCCGTGTCCCCATTCTGGGCCTGCGTGGCTCCGGCCTCAGCGCCGTCGCCACCGCCGCATGCCGAAAGTACGGCGGGCGTTATGACGCCGGCCGTACCGAGCGCTGCAAGCTTCTGGAGGAAATCACGCCTGGAGGTGCTTTGTTTTTCGTCGCGCATGGTGTAAATCGTCGTATGTATGTCCGGACGGCGGAACTGCTTCCACAGCTCGATGTGGGAGAGGGTGCTTCAACATGGGTCGCAAAGGATCACTCGCGTGCGACGTCATACTATTCGTTCCCTCGCACATTTTCCAGCGGAACGTATCTTGTACGCCGGGAAACGGCAACTTTAGACGCGGTCTAAACGACGTCGTTCTGGTCCGTAACCGATTCGTGACCGATCGCTCATGCAGAATCTGCCTGCCGACATTACGTTTCACCACCTTCGGTTCGATCCCGACCATCTCGAGCGCTGGGAGGCGCTGCTCTCCCCCGAAGAGGCGAGCCGTGCGGCCGCGTTCAGGCGGACGAAGCGTCGCGAGGAATTCGTGCTGGGGCGTGCGGTGGCGCGGCTCCTCCTGGCCGAACGCATGGACACGGAGCCGACGTCGGTGGGCTTGCGGGTTGCCGAGAGTGGAGCGGTCGACGTGGTCGGCAACGATCTGCACATATCCATCTCGCACTCCGGCGATCACGCCGTGGCCGCCGCCGCACCACGGATGCTCGGGGTGGACATCGAAGGCATCGAGGCTCGACACGCCGGCCTGGGTCGATTCATGCTGCATCCCCAGGAGCACGACCTGATCGAATCGATCCCGCTCGACGACGAGCGGACGCACATCCTGTGCTGGACGTTGAAGGAGGCGACGCTGAAGGCGATGCGCACCGGTCTTCGGGTCTCTCCGAAGAAGCTCCGGCTCGATCTCGACCTCGACGCCGAGACGGCCCGCGTTCACGTGGAGGGTGGCGGGACGTGGACCGTGCTCTTCGAAGAATGGGACGGGTACTTTGTGGCCCTTGCCTTCGACGGGCAGCTCCGCGAAGGCTGAACCGCCATGCGCCGGGCGCGTATGGAGTGATACCTGCAAGAGACCGCCCGATACGCAAGCGCTTCCGACCCCTATGGAGTCGACGTCCTACACGCCCCAGCGGCCCATTCGGTTTGTGACCGCCGCCGCCCTTTTCGACGGTCACGACGCGGCGATCAATATCATCCGGCGCATCCTCCAGGCGAGCGGTGCCGAGGTCATCCATCTGGGACATAACCGCTCCGTACGGGACGTGGTCGACACGGCCGTGCAGGAGGATGTGCAGGGCATCGCCGTTTCGTCATATCAGGGCGGGCACGTGGAGTACTTCAAGTATATGTGCGATCTGCTCCGGGAACGAGGCGCCGGGCACGTCAGGATATTCGGCGGCGGCGGCGGCGTGATCGTGCCGGAAGAGATCGCCGAGCTCGAGGCGTACGGCGTGGCCAAGATCTTCCATCCCGAAGACGGCATGGAGATGGGGCTGCAGGGCATGATCGATCATATGCTTCGGGAGACCGATTTCGAGACACCGCGCGAGCTGGGCGGGTACGTGCAGGTCGATCGCAGACGCCCGCTGGTGCTGGCGCGCGCCCTGTCGCAGGTCGAGTCTCGGCACGCCGAGGAGTCGCTGGTTGGAGCCGGAGAGGGCGCCGACGACACCGACATCCTTCTCGAGGCCGCCAAGCGCGCGCGCGCGCCGGTCATCGGCGTTACCGGTACGGGCGGTGCGGGTAAATCGACCTTGACCGACGAGCTCGTTCGGCGCTTCCTGAACGACTTCGACGACGCGGCCGCCGCCGTGTTATCGGTCGATCCGACGCGCCGCAGCACGGGGGGAGCCCTGCTGGGCGATCGAATCCGTATGAATGCGATCTACGGACGCCACGCCGACCGGGTCTACATGCGCTCGTTCGCTACACGACGAGCACACCGGTCCACGTCGCGGGCCCTCGAAGACGCGCTATCCGTCTGCCGGGCCGCCGGCTTCGACGTCATTTTTCTCGAGACGGCGGGCATCGGCCAGAGCGACACGGAGGTCGTCGACACGGCCGACCTTTCCGTCTACGTCATGACGCACGACTTCGGCGCGCCGACGCAGCTCGAGAAGATAGGCATGCTGGATCTGGCCGACTTCGTGGTGCTGAACAAGTTCGAGAAGCAAGGCAGCCGGGATGCCCTTCGCGACATCCGCAAGCAGGTCCAGCGCAACCGTGGGCTGTTCGAGGCAGAGCCCGAGGCCATGCCGGTGTTTGCGACCATGGCCTCGCATTTCAACGATCCCGGCGTGTCGCGGCTCTACCTCGCTCTGCTCGAGCGTCTCCGCTCCGATTTCGGTTTCGGGCGTGCCTCGGGCCTGTTTCGTCGGGAGGATCTGCCGGAGATGGATCCGGCGGAGCTGGCGGTCATCCCCCCGCGGCGGCAGCGCTATCTGGGCGAGATTGCCGAGACCTGCCGGACGTATCGACGTTGGGCCGCCGAACAGGTCGAGATCGCTCGAAAGTGGGGACAGGCCGCCGGTGCGCGCGAGCAGGTTGCGGAGTGGCAGCCGCCCGACCGCGCGCAGCTCGAGGGGCGCCTCGACCAGATGGCCGATCACTGGTGGGGACGGCTCGACGTGCGCTGTCGAAACGTGCTCGAGCACTGGGAGGAGACGGCCCGCCGCTACCGGGCCGATACGTTCACCTATACGGTGCGCGGCCGGGAGATTGACGTGGACCTGTATGAGGAGTCGCTCTCCGGCGTGCGCCTTCCGCGTGTGGCGCTGCCGCGGACGCAGGATCCCGGCGAGCGCCTCCGTTTCGCGCTGCTCGAGAACGTGCCCGGATTCTTCCCCTATACGGCCGGCGTTTTTCCCTTCAAGCGCCGCAATGAAGACCCGACGCGCATGTTTGCCGGAGAAGGATCGCCGGAGCGGACGAACCGCCGTTTCCACCTCGTCTCCCAGGGCATGCCGGCCAAGCGGCTCTCCACGGCGTTCGATTCCGTTACGTTGTATGGATTCGATCCGGCCGAGCGGCCCGACATCTACGGTAAGGTCGGGAACGCCGGCGTGTCGATCTGTTCGCTCGACGACATGAAAAAGCTCTATTCCGGCTTCAACCTGTGTGATCCCGCCACGAGCGTATCCATGACCATCAACGGTCCGGCGCCGATGATCCTGGCGATGTTCATGAACACAGCGATCGATCAGCAAGTGGAACGCTACCTCAAGTCGCAAGGCCGGTGGGACGAGGCCGACCGCGTCATCTCCGAGATGCTGGGCGACGACCGTCCCGCCTACGAGCCCTATGGTCCGGTGGGAGCGATGGAGGAGCTGCCGCCGGACCATGACGGAGCCGGCCTCGGCCTGCTGGGTACGAGCGGCGACGCGCTCGTTGAGTGGGGCGTGCTCTCCTCGGAGGATTACCACCGGATCCGAAGCCGCGCACTGCACGTCGTGCGCGGCACCGTCCAGGCGGACATCCTCAAGGAAGATCAGGCGCAGAATACGTGCATCTTCTCGACGGAGTTCGCGCTGCGTCTCATGGGAGACATCCAGCAGTATTTTGTCGATGAGGACGTACGGAATTTCTATTCCGTGTCCATCTCCGGCTATCACATCGCCGAAGCCGGCGCGAACCCCATCACCCAGCTCGCCTTCACGCTGGCCAACGGCTTCACCTACGTCGAGTATTACCTGGGAAGGGGGATGGACGTCGACGAATTTGCGCCGAGCCTGTCCTTTTTCTTCTCGAACGGGATGGACCCGGAGTACAGCGTGATCGGGCGGGTAGCCCGCCGCATCTGGGCGGTCGCCATGAAGGAGCATTACGGCGCCGGCGAACGCAGCCAGAAGCTGAAGTACCATATCCAGACGTCCGGGCGCAGCCTGCACGCCAAGGAGATTCAGTTCAACGACATCCGGACGACGCTGCAGGCCTTGATGGCGATCTACGACAACTGCAACTCGCTCCATACGAATGCCTACGATGAGGCCATCACGACGCCGACGGAGGAGAGCGTGCGCCGCGCCATCGCTATCCAGCTCATCATCAACCGCGAGCTCGGACTGGCCAAGAACGAAAATCCGCTGCAGGGCTCGTTCGTCATCGAGGAGTTGACGGATCTCGTCGAGGAGGCCGTGCTGGCGGAGTTCGGCCGCATCAACGAGCGCGGGGGGGTGCTCGGCGCCATGGAGTCGATGTACCAGCGCGGGAAGATCCAGCAGGAGTCGATGGAGTATGAGCGCCGTAAGCATTCGGGGGAGCTGGCCGTCATCGGCGTCAACACGTTCGTGCCGGAGAACGGCCGGAGTGTGGAGCAAGACGCCGTCGATCTGATGCGATCCTCCGACGACGAAAAGCAGCACCAGCTCCGGCACCTTCGGGCCTTTCAAGACCGCAACAGGAGCGGCGCCGGCGAGGCTCTCGAACGGCTCCAGCGTGTCGCGCGCGAGGGCGGCAACGTGTTCGCCGAGCTCATGGACACGGTCAAGGTCTGTTCGCTCGGCCAGATCACGGCGGCACTCTTCGAGGTCGGCGGCGAGTATCGCCGCAGTATGTAGGCGGGCCGGCCGGTCCATTTGGCACGCACAGCACGAAAGCCAGCAACCGCATGAGGGCGAAGAGTGGGATGGGCAGCGAGGCGGGTACGGTAGTGCTCGGGCCCGGTTGGCGCGGCACGGGCGGTCTCGTGTTTCGGTCCCCGAACGATCTCTTCGTGGCCCGGCACGAAGAGGAGGTGCGCCCGGCGCTCGCAGCCGCCTGTTCGGCCGCCGAGGCGGGCCGATACGTGGCCGGATTCGTTGCCTACGAAGCGGCATCCGCCTTCGACGCATCCTATGCGGTCCACTCAGCGGACGGGCCGCTGGTCTGGCTCGCGGCTTATGACGGGCCCGCATCCTGCGCTCCGATCGCCGCGCCGTGTCCGCCTCCGACGGAGGCACGTTTCGCGTACGACGCGGCGACCTATGAGAGCGCCTTCGACGTGCTTCGGGGTCATATCAGGGAGGGAGACGTCTATCAGATCAATTTTACCGGCCCTCTCGATTTCACCATTGAAGGCGACCCGTATTCGCTCTACGCCTCTCTGACGGCGCGTCAGCCCGTTCCGTACGCGGCGTTCGTCGATGCCGGGGAGCAGCAGGTCTTGAGCTGCTCCCCCGAGCTTTTCTTCGAGCGTCGCGGGGACCGTATCGCTTCGCGGCCCATGAAGGGGACGGTCCGGCGCGGACGGGTGCCCGGCGAGGACGAGCGGCTCGAGCGCTGGCTCCGCAGCGACGCGAAAAGCCGCGCGGAGAATCTTATGATCGTGGACCTGGTGCGTAACGACCTCTCGAAGTGCTGTGAGCCCGGGTCCGTGCACGTGACGGAACTGTTCACCACGGAGCGCTACCGGACCGTGTTCCAGATGACGTCCGAGGTTCAGGGGCGTCTTCGGCCCGGCGCCGAAACGCCGGACGTCTTTGCGGCGCTTTTTCCCTGTGGATCGGTCACCGGCGCGCCGAAATTTCGCGCCATGGAGCTCATCCGCCAGTATGAATCCGAGCCCAGAGGCATCTACTGCGGGGCCGTCGGATACATGCACGACGATCTCGCCCTCTTCAGCGTGCCGATACGTACGGTCACCGTTCGCGGAGAGCGAGGTCGGCTGGGTATCGGAAGCGGCATCGTCTGGGATTCGGAGGCCGAGGCGGAATACGAGGAGTGTTTGCTCAAGGCGAGGTTCCTGACCGGAGAGACGCGGTTCGGCCGCAGACACGCTGGCGCGCAGGCCGCCTCCGACCAGCGCGCCGCTTCCGACGAGAAGGGCGCCGCCGGCAAGCGCGCGATCGGTGGGCGCTTGGCACCTGGCCGCGAAACG
>CAZXHQ010000074.1:0-10850 GCA_964640145.1 uncultured Rhodothermales bacterium
GCGATACGCTCTCCACAGATGACGCCTCCGAGGTGGTGCGTACCCGCGAGGTGGACGTCAGCGCCGACCTCCTTGAAGGCGACGTGCAAAACGGCGAACGCATCCGGCGGCTGATCGGAAACGTGCGGCTCAGGCAGGAAGACACGCGCTTGCGGGCACGCCGGGCCGTCCAGTATCTCGAGCGCCGCGAGATCCTGTTTACGGGCGGCGTGCTGGTGGTCGAACGGGGGGACACCCTCCGGGCCGACACGGTGCTTTACAACAGCAGGGATAAGACGGGGCGGGCCGGCGGGAACGTCCGGCTCTCCGATGGCGACGTGGTGGTGCGGGCGCCGTCGGGCCTGTACTTCACCCGCGAGAAGCGAGCACAATTCACGGAGGGCGTGACGCTGGTCGACAGCACGGCCGTGCTGACGAGTCGGAGCGGAGAGTACTGGTCCGACGAGAAGCGCGCCGAGTTCTACGGCGACGTGGAGCTTCGGGAGGATCGGACCTATCTCGAAGCCGATTCAGTGACCTATCTCCGCGAAACCGACGTTTCCGTGGCACGAGGCAACGTATTCATCGAGCGCATCGGCGACGATGCGTCGGCCGACTCGCTCACGCGCTCGCTCCTGTTCGGCGACCGCGCCTACAACGAAGACGAGGCCGAGTACAGCCGCATCGAAGGAGAGCCGCTGCTCGTCCGCCTGCGGCAAGACTCCGTCGGAGCGCCCGTGGACACGCTGCTTATCCGCGCCGCGGTCCTCGAGTCCTCGCGCGTCGATTCGCTGCAGCGGCTCGTGGCCGTCGATTCCGTTCGCATCTGGCAGGCGGATCTTGCGGCCGTGGCCGATTCCGTCGTATACGACCGGCTCGAGCCCGGCGGAGCGGATCCGGTGGAATTCGTTCGTCTCTTCGAGGAGCCCCTCGCCTGGTTTCAAAACAACCAGGTCTCCGGTGATACGCTTCGCGTGCACGGTCGGGGCGGTTCGCTCGACAGCCTCTTCGTCGACGGCGGTGCCTTCGTGGCGCGTCACGACTCGACCCTGGAAAAAATCCACCAGATTCGAGGCCGTCGCCTGGTGGCGGCCTTCGAAGACGACTCGCTTCGATCGCTCGAGGTAGGACCCCAGGCGGAAGCGATCAACTTCCGTTCCGACGAAGACGGCGCGCCGGCGGGTGCCGTGCGCCTGTCGGCCGACCGCATCGTGTTCCGTTTCACCGGTGACGATCTCCGGCGCATCGAGGCCGTACGGGGCACCGAAGGCACGTATTACGGCGAAGACCTGGTCCCGACGGAACTCGCTCTCGACGGCTTCGTCTGGATGCCCGAGCGCCGGCCCACGAAGCCGGCCATCCTGAAGGGCGTCGAGATTCCGGGCCCAGATCCGGACGTCGCCTGGAATCCTTATCCGGTCTCTATCGATGGAACGGACTGACGTGGACGCCTCCTCCCTCGAACATACCGACCGCCTGACCCTCCGCGCAGAGCATCTCACGAAGCGCTACAAGAAGCGCGAGGTCGTGCACGACGTCAGCATCGACGTCTCCCAGGGTGAGATCGTCGGTCTTCTCGGTCCCAACGGCGCCGGCAAGACGACGACGTTCTACATGATCGTCGGCATGGTCCGTCCGAATGCCGGTCGCATACTCCTGGGAGAGCGCGACCTCACGTCCGTACCGATGTACCGGCGGTCGCGCCTCGGGATCGGCTACCTGGCGCAGGAGGCATCGATCTTCTCGCAGCTCAGCGTCGAAGATAATCTTCACGCTGTCCTCGAATTTCAGGATATCTCCAAAGAAGAGCGTCACCGGCGCGTCGAGGCGCTCATTGCGGAGTTCGGACTCGAGCGGGTGCGCCGTTCGAAGGGATATGCGCTCTCGGGCGGAGAGCGGCGCCGGACCGAGATCGCGCGGGCGATGGCGACCGACCCGCGGTTCTTTCTGCTCGACGAGCCGTTTGCGGGCGTGGATCCCATCGCGGTCGAAGACATTCAGTCCATCGTGGCCGGCTTAAAGTCGCGCGACATCGGCGTGCTCATCACCGACCACAACGTGCACGAGACCCTGGCGATCACGGACCGTGCCTACCTCCTCTACGAGGGCCGTATCCTGAAGCAGGGTACCTCCGAGGCGCTCGCCGAGGATCCGGAGGTTCGGAAACGGTACCTTGGAGAGAAGTTCACGCTCGAGCGGTACCGATAGCGCGGACGCCGACAATTCGCGAAACCCGCACCGCCGCTTCCGACGTTTATACACTCTCGCCGCAGGATGGCGGCCGATCGCCGCCCGACACCCCGACTCGTTCCCAGCATCGCAACAAACGCAGCCTCTTCCCATGGTCGTAGTAATGCAGGCCGGCGCCACCGAAAGCGAGATCCAGGACGTCATCGAGCGTCTTAACGGCTATGGTTTCGACGTGCATCGCTCCAGCGGCGTGAACCAGACCGTCCTCGGCGCCATCGGCGTGAAGCCTGAATTCGACACCCGGCATCTCAAGGTGATGGACGGCGTCCTGGAGGTCTACCGCGTCACGGAGCCCTACAAGTTCGCCAGCCGATCGTGGAAGAAGGAAAACACGGTGATCGACGTCGGCGGCGTTCCCGTCGGCGGCCAGGAGATCGTCGTGATGGCCGGCCCGTGTTCGGTAGAGGACGAGGAGCAGATGGAGAAAACCGCTCAGCACGTAGCCGAGCAGGGCGCGACGTTTCTTCGCGGCGGCGCCTTCAAGCCGCGCACGTCTCCCTATTCGTTTCAAGGGCTCGGGGAGGAAGGGCTCAAGATGATGCGGGCCGCTGCCGATCGCAACGGCCTCAAGGTGATCACCGAAGTGATGGAGATCGGGCACATCGACCTCATCGACCGGTACGCCGACGTCTTCCAGATCGGCGCGCGCAACATGCAGAACTTTCCGTTGCTGAAGGAGATCGGAAAAGGAGAGAGGCCGGTTTTTCTGAAGCGCGGCGCCTCTGCAACCATAGACGAGTGGTTGATGAGCGCTGAGTACGTCCTCTCGCAGGGCAACCCGCACGTGATGCTTTGTGAACGCGGCATCCGGACCTTCGAAACCTACACGCGCAACACGCTCGACCTCTCCGCCGTGCCCGTCCTCAAGAAGATGAGCCACCTTCCCGTCATCGTCGACCCGAGCCACGGCACGGGGATCCGTGGGAAGGTCACCCCCATGGCTCGCGCGGCCGTGGCGGCGGGCGCCGACGGCATCATGGTGGAAGTGCATCCGGATCCTCCCTCCGCGAAGAGCGACGGTCCGCAGTCTCTGTATTTCGACCAGTTTGCCGAGCTGATGAGGCAGATCCGGATGATCGCCGAGGCCCTCGGGCGAACGGTTCGGCAGCCCGCCGTTTCCGCGTGATACGTGCCCTCCGCTGTTGCTCCCGCCCGGGCGGTTCCGGGATGCGCCGCTCGCCGCATTCGATCGATCCGGGTGTAACAATTCCGGCAGCAGCCGGCAGGCTCGGACAACTTGCCCGGGTCCGGAAGTATGCTTCCAGATCCGCCTAACGAATCGTATTCGCAAAACGCAGCAGGGATATGTGCGGGATCGTCGGTTACATCGGCAGCAGGGAGTCATCTCACATCCTCGTCAGCGGCCTTCAGCGGCTCGAATATCGAGGCTATGACAGTGCCGGTATTGCCGTGGTGGGCGACGAGGGCATGCACGTTCGGAAGAAGAAAGGCAAGGTAGGCGAGCTGGTGTCGGAGCTCGAAGCCAACCCCGTACGCGGCACGCTCGGCATCGGCCACACGCGATGGGCAACCCACGGCGGTCCGAGCGACGAGAACGCGCACCCCCACGAGGACGACCACGGCGCTTTCGCGCTCGTCCACAACGGTATCATCGAGAACTACTCGACGCTTCGCGAGCGGCTCCGGAGCAAGGGCATTACGTTCCAGAGCCAGACCGACACGGAGGTGCTCGTCGAGCTCATCTCCGAGGTATGGCGGACGACCGGACTCTCGCTCGAAGAGGCGGTTCGGCAGGCCCTGACGCAGGTCGACGGCACCTACGGTATTGCTATCGTGAGCGCCGACGACGACGATCTGCTCATTGCGGCACGCAAGGGCAGCCCGCTGATCCTCGGTGTAGGCGAGGGCGAGTACTTCATCGCCTCCGACGCCGCTCCGCTCGTCGAGCATACGCGCCAGGTCGTCTACCTCAACGACGGCGAGATGGTGACCGTACGCCGGTCGGGCTACGAGGTCAAGACCATCGACAACACGCCCCTCGAAAAGGAGGTGCATCAGCTCGAATGGGATCTGGAGCAGATCGAGAAGAGCGGGTATGACCACTTCATGCTTAAAGAGATCAACGAACAGCCCGACTCGCTCGAAAATTGCCTTCGCGGCCGCATCCGTCTGGATGAAAATACGGTGAAGCTGGGCGGGCTCATCGACGTGATCGACCAGCTGCGCGCCGCCGACCGGATCATCATCTGCGCGTGCGGCACGTCGTGGCACGCCGGACTCGTGGGCGAGTACCTCATAGAGGAACTCTCGCGCATTCCTGTGGAGGTAGAATATGCCAGTGAGTTTCGCTATCGCGATCCGATCCTGCGCGAGGGCGACGTGGTGCTGGTGATATCCCAGAGCGGAGAAACGGCCGACACGCTGGCCGCCGTGCGCGAGGCGCATGAGAAAGGGATCATGTGTCTGGGGATCTGCAACACGGTCGGGTCGACGATTGCCCGGGAGACGGATGCCGGCGTCTATCTGCATGCCGGACCGGAGATCGGCGTAGCCTCGACGAAGGCGTTCACGGCACAGGTGCTCGTTCTTTCCATGATCGCGCTCAAGCTGGCCGAAGGCCGCACGCTGACCGACGCGGCGTTCCGGCAGCATCTGGAGGCCATCGCGCAGGTGCCCGAAAAAGTCCGCGACGTGCTAGAGATCAACGACCAGATTCAGGAAATGGCGCGCGTCTATCGCTACGCCAACAACTTCCTCTACCTGGGCCGCGGATACAATTTCCCCGTAGCCCTGGAAGGGGCTCTCAAGCTGAAGGAGATCTCGTACATCCACGCGGAAGGCTACCCGGCGGCCGAGATGAAGCACGGGCCGATCGCGCTCATCGACCGTTTCATGCCCGTCGTGTTCATCGCCATGAAGGACCGCACGTACGGCAAGGTCGTCTCCAACATCGAAGAGGTGGCCGCGCGCGAGGGCTCCGTTATCGCGATCACGGATGCGAGCGACGGTGAGCTCGCCGACCTCTGCGAGTATGTCATCCGCATCCCCCAAACGGACGAGTTCATCTCACCCATTCTTACCGTCGTTCCCTTGCAGCTCCTCTCGTACCACATCGCCGTCATGCGCGGGTGCCACGTCGACCAGCCGCGGAATCTGGCCAAGAGCGTGACGGTGGAATGACGCGCGCCCTTCGGGGCGGAGTGCCGACGAACCTCGCACGCGCAGTCGCGTTCACGAGGGCTGGTGACGTAGACGGCATTTCGATCGATGATCAATCTCGACACACTCAAAGAAATAAAGGATCGGTTCGAGGAGATTGACCGGCTCATGGCGCAGCCGGATGTCGCCACCGACCCCGCCCGCATCAAGGACCTCGGCGTCGAGCGCAACCAGCTCGAAGAGGTCGTCAGGGCGATCGAGCGCTACGAGCGCATGCTTCAGGAGCGCGCCGACCTCCGCGAGATGCTCGAGGAGGAATCCGACGGTGAGCTGGCCGACATGGCCCGTGACGAGCTGGAGGAACTCGAGGAGCGCCTGCCGGCGGTCGAGTCGGACCTTCGCCTGAAGCTCGTGCCGAAGGACCCCGAGGATGCCAAGGACGCCATCGTGGAAATTCGCGCGGGCACGGGCGGTGACGAGGCGGCGCTGTTCGTGGGCGACATCTACCGCATGTACGACAAGTATGCAGAGGGGCGGGGCTGGAACGTGGAGGTCATCGAGGCCTCCGCCGGCACGCAGGGCGGCTTCAAGGAGATCATCCTCTCCGTGCAGGGTCCCGAGGCCTTCGGGCTGCTCAAGTTCGAAAGCGGGGTGCACCGCGTACAGCGCGTGCCGGCCACCGAGTCGAGCGGTCGGCTCCACACCTCCGCCGCCACGGTAGCCGTGCTCCCGGAAGCGGAAGAGGTCGACGTGCAGATCCAGCAGCACGAACTCAAGGTGGACGTCTACCGATCGAGCGGCCCGGGCGGGCAGTCCGTCAACACGACCGACTCGGCCGTACGCATCACGCACATCCCCACCGGCCTCGTCGTCACGTGTCAGGACGAAAAAAGCCAGCACAAGAACAAGGACAAGGCGATGCGCGTGCTCCGTTCTCGCCTCTATGAGCAGGAGCTGGCCAAGCACCAGGCCGAGCGCAGCGAAGCGCGGCGTACGATGGTGGGATCCGGGGACCGATCGGCCAAAATCCGGACGTACAACTTTCCGCAGGACCGCGTGACGGATCACCGCCTGGAAGGCGACGACAAGAACCATCCCCTTCACCAGGTTCTCGAAGGAAATCTCGACGCCATCATCGGCGCCCTGCGCACGGCCGAAAATATGGAAAAGCTCGCCGGGCTGAGCGACTCGTAGGTCGTCGCCGGAATGGGGATTGGAAGCGATGCCGGCGGAGAGGCGCCCGGATCAATGCAAAAGCGACTCTGTTATTACCGCTCACCTTTTCGGAAGATCGGCTGAACGATGAGCAGCACCCGGACCCAAGTCATCCCCGTCGAGGACGTGCATGTGATCGCGGACTTCAACATCACGGTCGCCGGCCCCGAACATTACCGGTACGCGCCGGAGATTTGTACGCTCATCGAAGAGGCGGCGAAGGCGCGCGGCACCGGCATCGCGAAGCGTGAAGCGGAGTACGTGCGGCGCAAGATGGAAGAGGGAAAGGCCGTGATTGCGTTGAGCGGCGACCGTCTGGCGGGGTTTTGCTACATCGAAACGTGGAATCACGGCAAGTACGTGGCCAACTCCGGCCTGATCGTAGCGCCCGACTTCCGGAAGATGGGGCTCGCCAAGCAGATCAAACGCCGCATCTTCGAGCTCTCTCGCGTGCGGTACCCCGACGCGAAGATCTTCGGCATCACGACCAGCCTGGCGGTGATGAAGATCAACTCGGAGCTCGGCTATAAGCCGGTGACCTTCTCGGAGCTGACCACGGACGACGTGTTCTGGCAGGGCTGCCGGAGCTGCCCCAACTTCGACGTGCTCAGCCGTACGAACCGCAAGATGTGCCTGTGTACGGGGATGCTCTACGATCCGGAAGAAGAGGAGAAGAAAAAGCAGGATCATCCGGAGAAACGGCCTTGACGCTCGGAACGACAGATCCGGTCCGTCGTAGATAGGCGCGGTTTTTTATTTGGCGGCCGTCTGCGGGCGCCAAGACATCCCTGCTCGTCGCCGCGGCGGCGGGCATTATCCGCATCCAGGAGAATTCCACAGGGAGATCATGCCAGCCAACAAGTACGAACTTACGTACGTCATCAACGGCGTTCTCAATGACGACCAGATTAAAGGTCTGGTAAACCGCGTCACCAAGTTTATCGACGAGAACGACGGGGAGATCATCGAGGTCGATGAGTGGGGCACGCGCCGCCTTGCGTATCAAATCAGAAAGAAGCGGAACGGCTATTACGTCAACCTCTACTTTGAGTCCGACGGCGAGCTCATCGCCCGTCTGGAGCGCGCTCTGACGCTCGAAGACGATATTCTTCGATTCCTGACGCTCAAGATGGACTCGAAGATGCTTCAGAACTATAAGGAGCGCAAGGAGGGTATCCGACGAGCTGCCGCGGCCGAGAGGGCTGCCGCCGAGAAGGCCGCTGCCGAGGACGAAGACGACGATGAGGAATTTGACGAGGACGAGAAAGATTGATCGGGACGATGGATCCGGCCTCGAACCTTCGAACGAAAAAAGACGCTTTTAACGACCGATGGCTAATTCCCGCTTTGAACCTGATCAGATCGATTTCGTCGACTACAAGGACGTCGACTTCCTGAAGCGTTATCTGAACGAGCAGGGCAAGATCCTGCCGCGGCGCATCACGGGCGTACCTCAGAAATTTCAGCGGCAGCTCACGCAGGCCGTGAAGCGTGCCCGCCACCTGGCTCTCCTTCCATTCGCATCCGACAACGTGCGGTAGCCCGGCTGAGCCGCTCGATAACGATTCTGGACAGCGAAGAACGATGAAGCTCTTACTATTGAAGGACGTCGAGAATCTCGGCGAAGAAGGCGAGATCGTAGACGTCAAGGACGGCTACGGCCGCAACTTTTTGATTCCCCAGCGCATGGCGACCATCGCCTCTGACGGCGTGCTCCGTCACCACAGGGAGATCGAGCGCCAGCGGGTGCGTAAGATCGCCAGGGCGCAGGAGGACGCCGAATCGCTCAAAGAGCAGCTCGAGTCGACCAAGGTAGTCGTGGCCGCTAAGGTCGGTGAGGAGAATCGCATTTTCGGCACGGTTACCTCGCAGCAGCTCGCCGTCGAGCTCGGCAAGCAGGGGTTCGACATCGATCGTAAGGATATCGAGCTCGACGAGGACATTCGTATGATCGGCGTCTACACGGCAACCGTCAAGCTCCATAAGAACGTGACGGCGACGCTCAAGATCGAGGTCATCTCCGAGTCCGGAGAGACCGCGTAACATCCCCGCCGGCGCGTCGCCCGTACCACCGCGCCGTAGCAACATTTTCAAGACGGCGCTCGTTGATCATCCGTCGGCGCGGCACCCTCCTGCGTGGAGGGGTCCGGGCCGGCTCCCCGCCCGGCACGGCGTTTCGGGGTTGCCGCATGCTTCCAAACGGATGAACGGGATGCGCCGCATCGGCCTCACATCATGTCTCATTTTGCTGGCGCTGGGCAGTCACCTTGCGTCCGCACAGGACATCCGTCCCGCCACCGAGTACGTCCGGTGGACCGCCGCGGCCGTGCCCGAGACGGTCGCTCCCGGCCGCACGTTCGAGCTGGTGATCGAGGCGCAGATCGCCAGGGGGTGGAAGATGTATGCGATGGATTCGCCGCGGCCAAGCTACGGCGTCGAGTTCGAGTGGGATCGTCTTCCGGCCGGCTTGTCATCTGCCGGACCGATGGGACAGAGCACGCCGACGGATGCGTTCGACCCGTGGTTCGAGGCCGACGTCCGCTACTTCACCGGATCGGCACGATTTACGCGTCCGATCGCGGTGGACGAGGATGCGGGCGCCGGAACGCAGAGGATCACCGGCACGGCACGCTTCCAGATCTGCAGTGACAACCTGTGCCTGCCGCCCACGCCGGTCGCGCTGGAGGCCGACGTGTTCCTGGACGAGGAGGCGGCGACCGCAGACGCGGCGCCCGATCTCACCGCCGGACGGGACGGCGTCGAGATCGCGTCGCCCCCGGCTTCGTCGGCCGATCTGGACGAGGCCAGGCGGAGTGGACTCTGGGGGTTTCTGCTGCTGGCGATCGCCGCCGGACTCGCGGCCTTGTTGACGCCCTGCGTCTTTCCGATGATTCCGCTGACGGTGTCGTATTTCACGAAGCACTCGGTCGATCGGTCGGAGTCCGTCAGGATGGCCCTGGTCTACGGCGCTTCGATCATCCTCACGTTTACGGCGCTCGGCGTCCTCACGGCCGTCTTCGTCGGCGCCGCCGGCGCGCAGACCATCGCGGCGAACCCCTGGATCAATCTCTTCATCGGGTCGATCTTCGTCGTCTTCGCCCTGTCGCTGCTCGGCCTTTTCGAGCTGCGACTGCCGAACAGTCTCCTGAACTATTTCAACCGCCAGAGCAGCCGCCGGTCCGGTTATCTGGGAGTGCTGTTCATGGGCCTGACCCTGACGCTCGTGTCCTTCTCCTGCACGGCCCCGTTCGTGGGCGGGCTGCTGGCGGCCACCGCCGGCGATGAATGGGCCTACCCAATCGCCGGGATGGCCGTATTCAGTGCCACGTTTTCCCTCCCGTTCATTATTTTTGCGCTCTTTCCGAAGGCCCTGCAGGGGCTGCCGCGATCGGGCTCGTGGATGAACACGGTGAAGGCCGTCCTCGGCTTCGTCGAGCTGGCGGCCGCGCTTAAGTTTCTTTCGAATGCGGACCTGATCTGGGGCTGGGGCCTGATCTCCCGCCCGCTGGCCATCGCGCTGGCCGTCGTCATTTTCGGCCTCGCCGGCTTCTACCTGCTCGGCAAGGTGCGGCTCCCTCACGAGCCGGGCGTCGAGTCGGTGGGTGTGGTCCGCCTCCTCGCGGCGGTCGCCTTTCTCAGCCTGTCGCTCTACATGCTCCCCGGGCTCTTCGGCGCCCCCCTGAATGCGCTCGATGCCTACCTTCCGCCCCGGCAGGCGACGGACGTAAGCCTCCTGGCGGCCTTCGACGACACGGCGGGTCATCAAGGCGCCGACTTCGCGTGGATGGAAGACGTCGAGGCGGCCTATGAGGAAGCTCGAAGCGTTCGGAAACCCGTCTTTATCGATTTCACGGGCTATACCTGCACGAACTGCCGTCAGATGGAGGCCAACATCTTCCCGCGCGAGCGCGTGGCGTCGCGCCTTCGTGAGGACTTTGTGCTGCTGCGACTTTACACGGATGACCGGGAAAAGGGGCCGGACCTGCAGCGTTTTCAGCTCCGCCTGACAGGTACCGTCGCGCTGCCTACCTATGCGATCGTCGACGCCGCCTCGGAAGCCCTCCTCGGTCGAAAGACGGGGATGGCCACGGAAGGCGAATTCGCGGCATTTCTCGAGCGCGGAGCGGCCGCGTATCGCAGCGAGGCGCTAGCGGCGGCCAGATGACGACGCCCTCGCCGACATAACGCGCGTCCGCTGACCGGTCAGGCCTTCTCGACCTCCTTGCCCACAGGCAGGACCAGTGTCGGCCGAACGGCGCGCTTGAGCACGTCGCTGGCCGTGCTGC
>CAZXHQ010000075.1:0-10680 GCA_964640145.1 uncultured Rhodothermales bacterium
GGTCCGCAGCGTGCCCGGGGGGCCGCGCAGATCGACCGGGAGGGACTGGACAACGTGCACCTGATACCGTCCTCCGGAGAGCTGTCGAATCGTCTCAGCGCGGGCGACCTCCACGTCGTGACGATGGAAGAGGACGTCTGCGGCGTCCTCGTGCCGAGCGGGCTCTACGATGCGCTGGCCGTCGGTCGGCCGTGCCTGTTCCTCGGTCCGGAAAAGAGCGAGGCCGCGCTGTTTCTGCGCGAACAGGGCGCCGGCGAGGTGCTCGCCGAGGCCGACGGTCCGGCCGTCGCGCTGCACATTCTACGCTGGTATCAGAGAGACGTCCGCCGCCGGAAGGCCGGTAGCCTGGCGCGCCGGGCCGTCCGCCTGCTCCGCGCCAACGCCCTGATCGAGTTCGACGAGCTGCTGCGCGGCCTATTCCGTGAGCCGGCCACGGAGCCGATCCCGATTGCCGGTCGGGCTCCCAGCGAGCCCGAGGCCCTGGCTGCCTAGCCGCGGACGTGAACGGTCAATCGATAAAAATGTCCAGCAGCGTGAAGATCGCCGACATCGCAACGATCATGGCTATGCCCCAGCGCATCATCTGCGTCTGAGCATGGGCGATAGCCTCCGTAAGGTCGGTCCGGGTCTCAGAGATGGCCCGGATCAGATCGCTGCGCAGCTCGGCAATATTCCGCTCAACCTCGGAGCGCAGTCGGGTTTCCGTCCCTTGCACGTCTGCGCGGACCACCTTTAAATCGTCCTTCGTAGCCATCTCGGTGAGCAACCTGGTGAGAGCGTCGGCCTGCATGGAGCTGAAGCCGGAGCTGAAGCCGGATTTGGAGAGATAGTCCCTGGCGAGGTCTTCGTTCATCGCATGTTATATTTTACGCTATATCCTGACACGCGGTTCATGCTGCGTACGGGGCCTTCTGCTACAGACACATCCGCATCACGAACATGACCTTATGACGGTCTTCTCTCGCGGCACGGCGGCCGTTCTGACGCTCTTCGCGGCCTGCACCTCCGTGAACGGCGAATCGGCAACCGCAGAATGCACGCTCGTCTGGGCCGACGAATTCGAGGTCGACGGCCTGCCGGACGCCTCGAAATGGCGCTACGACGTCGGAGGCCACGGCTGGGGCAATGACGAGCTGCAGTACTACACGGAGGCGCGAGAGGAGAATGCGCGCATCGAGGACGGCCGCCTGATTATCGAGGCGCGCAGGGAGGAGCATGCAGGTCGCGAATACACCTCCGCCCGCCTGCTTACGAGGCGAGAGTGGACGTACGGGCGCTTCGAGGCTCGGGCGAAACTACCTTCCGGCCGAGGCACGTGGCCTGCGATCTGGATGCTGCCGGATCTAGACGAACACGGCGGGTGGCCGCTGGGCGGCGAGATCGACATCATGGAGCACGTGGGGCACACTCCGGACCTGGTCCATTCGACCGTCCACACCGGCGCTTACAACCACTCGAGAGGGACGCACAAAGGCGCTCAGATCGACGTTCCCACCGCCCGCAGCGATTTCAACGTGTACGCCGTCGAATGGACGCCCGAGGAGATCCGCGGATACGTCAACGACACCCACTACTTCACCTTCGAGAACGAAACGCTGGCGGACGGGGCCACGATAACAGAGCTGAAAGACGAACGCCACTGGCCGTTCGACCATCCCTTTCACCTGATTCTCAACGTCGCCGTCGGCGGCGCCTGGGGCGGCCAGGAGGGCGTTGACCCCGACATATGGCCGCAGCGGATGGAGATCGACTACGTGCGAGTATACGAGTGCGATACGTAAAGGGGTCGCGATGCGCTACGTCGCGAGCCGATCGACGGCTACACGCAGTACCTGGTCGCGGAGGCGACGTTACGTCGCCCGGTGCGATTCCGAGCGCCTCGACCCGTTGGCGCGGTGGGCTCGCTCGAATAGAACGGTCATGTACAGGTCCCCGTCCGGCGTCATCACCACGCGGGCATCGGCAAGCGTCCACGCATCGGTCAGGTACGGCTGGACGGACGCATGGTCGGTCCAGGCGTGGCCTTTCTCCACGTGCAATTGAAGAAGTTTTGCAGCATCGAAATTTCGCATCGTTCCGACCGATGTAGTTCCACCTTCATTACGCTCCGCCCGGACCGTGAGTCCACGCATTACGCTCCGACCGGACCGTGAGTCCAGGATCTGAGTCGACCTATACAATCCGGGTCCATAGGACAGCGCAACACGCTCAAACAATATCGTCAGGGACACGTCGAACCGCGTTGACGATTTCGCGCGGCTTCGAGACATAAATGGCGCATGAGCGTAGTCGCCTTTAAAGACCGACGGGGCCTTCGTCTCGGAGGAACCCGTGCTCGTGGGCTGCACGCGGAAAACGGCTATTGATCTCGTTTGGCACCGATGATGTATCTCGCGACTTGTGACAAGCTTGCAAATCGCATTTCTTGTATAGATTGGAGCACTTCAGGGTGCGGTACGTCTACTATATACGTGCGCCCTTCATTGGCTGTTGTTCGACGTTGGCGTGTAGTAAGAATGCTCGCCTCCTACGAGGATGAGACATCCCTGGGCCAAACTCTTCACCTGATCGCTTGAGTTTGCACGACACCTGCCGATAACACCACCATAACAGCGCGGCCGGTTCTGTCCGCCGTAGATTCGATTCATCCCTGGCCTCACGTCGATATCCGACTCGCTCATTTGACCGTGTTGGGGCGTGCTAATCTCGAATCCGGACGAACCTCACGAAGCTCGTATACCACAAAAGATACCATCTGATATGGGTTCGGATAAGATTCGCGTACTCCTCATCGAGGACCACCCGGCAATTGGCGAGGCACTGGGCAGCGTAGCCAAGGACAAAATGGACATACAGTTTCTCGGCCAGGAGTTCACGGCTGAAAAAGGCGTCGAGAAGGCGCGGGCTGTAAAGCCTGATGTCGCGATCGTCGACATTTCTCTCGGCGATGCACACGGACTCGATGTCGTCAATAACCTGAAGATTCAGGTCGAGGACATACACGTGATCGTCTTTTCGATGTACGACGACACCATCTATGCCGAGCGGGCGCTGCGCTCGGGCGCTTCGGGCTACCTCATGAAATCCGAACCGCTTCAGAATCTTATCGAGGCGATCCGTACGGTTGCGGAGGGCGACATCTATCTCAGCCGCCGCATGTCGTCCCGAATACTCGGGAAGGTGGCGCTCGGGAAGAGCTCCAATCCCATGTTTGCCGTCGACGAGCTCACCGATCGCGAGATGGCCGTGTTTCAGATGCTGGGGGAAGGCTGCCCTGTCGACGAAATCACGGAAAAGCTGTCCTTGACCCGGAAAACCGTCGAAACCTACCGTCGCCGGGTAAAGGAGAAGCTTGGACTGAACTCCGTCGAAGAACTGCTTCAGTACGCCATCGAGTGGAGTCACGGTCATATCTCTCAGAACAGGAACGGGAAGTGATTCTGCCCGACTTCGATCGCGCTCCGTCGAGAACGGGGACGTGGCTGACTTGCAGATCGATGTAAATCGTCCGTATTCGGCTTGTTTTTGCGCCAAAGCTATGCTGCGTCCTAGCGGCGAAGAACGCATTATGCGCGTCAGTATGGACGAGGTCGGCAAGGCCCTGGCAAGCCGTTTCTGACTCGTCTTCCGATCGCGGATCTATTTATTCATCCGAATCGGTCTCCTGCATCGAAACGAGACAGCACCGGCGTACGCTCGGGCGGCAGCATGAAGCACGACGAAGAGGCGCTTCGTGTCCTGATTATATCGGACAATCCATCGATCCTCGCCACTCTGCGCGGGCTGATCGGCTTAGAGCCGGACCTCGAGGTGATAGGGGAGTCCGGATATGTCGACGACCTCCTCGAGGTTGCTTCAATCCGCCAGACGGATGTCGTCGTACTCGATCTCTCCGACAGTCCCGACGCGGTCCTGCCCCAGATCCAGTGCGTGCGAACCGAGTTCCCAGAAGTTCATGTCGTAGCGCTATCCCGGTTCCTGAACCCCGAGTTGGCCGAGCAGATTCTGCGCGCCGGCGCGCTCGGCTATATCGCCGTGCCGGAAGAAACGAGCTCACTTGCGGAAGCTATTCGATCGGTGGCCGGCGAGCAGGCCTTCGTCAGCCGGCGTGTCGCGGGGAAACTGCTTTCGCGCATCGTCCAGGCGTGTACGGACGAGGGGCCCTCGGACGCCGGCAGGGACGGAGCGGAAGAGCTCGGACCCGCTGGAAATGGATGACGCTCTGACGGTCCCGCCGGCCGTCCCATTTCGAACGGTCCCATTTCGACGCCCTGGCTCATCATCGCCGTCCGCGGATGCGCTAAAAGTACCGTACGGGTTGATCGAAAAGCCGCCTATCCTTTCAGGACTGCGTGATATCATCGCATACCGTTAGATAAACCCTTCCGTGAATCGATACGTACGTGCGCCTCGACACGCGGAAGACGGCTCTCCATCCACTGACGTGTATCACGTTGTCGCGCTATGAAATCGAGTCAGGAACCGGCGGAAGTACTTCTGATAGACGATCACCCCGCCGTTCGCAGTGCCTTGCGGGTTGCCATCGAGCAGAATCCCGCCTACAGATGTTGCGGAGAAGCTGATTCGGCGGCGTCAGCACTGTCTGCCCTTCGAACGCTGGCACCCGACGTCGCCATCGTCGATCTCTCGCTGCGGGATGCTCACGGTCTCGATCTAATTCGTGATATCCGCGCACAGCATCCGGAGGTCCGCATCGTCACCTACTCGATGTTCTCCGAGGAGAGCTTCGCCGAGCGTGCCATTCGGGCCGGTGCGCTCGCCTACGTCGACAAGGCAGATCCGACCGCCACGGTGCTGGAGGCGATCGACGCTGCAATGCGGGGCGACGTATATGTCAGCCGGCGCACGGCGAGCCGCATTCTGAGGCGTCTCGTGAAGAACGATACGGAGCGCCATCACGATCGGATCAATGCGCTTACGGATCGCGAGATGGTTGTCTTTCAGATGCTCGGGCAAGGCCTTCTAATCGATGAGATCGCCGACCGCCTCAAGCTCAGCAGGAAGACGATCGAAGCGTACCGCCGAGGCGCAAAGGAGAAGCTCGGATTCGACACCGTGACGGAACTGGTGTGCCACGGCCACGAGTGGCTTACGAAACACGTCTGACCGAGCCGCCAACGTCCCGAAGCCTTGAGGCCCTTCCAACAGCGGTAACGGAGCGGCGGCACTCGAGAGCCTGAAGCACATTCGGAGCCTCTCAAGTGTCCGGAATTCGAGAGCGAATGCCGTTTCGGCCCATGGAGACCAATCCCAATCGTGATGTGGTTCCTGCGCCAAAGGAGCATATGGCCGTAGCACGAAGATGGTAGCCTTGCCCTCCGGCATGGCGATATTGCAGCGCGATCGTCGGGACCATCCACGTGCCGTCGAGCCAAACCGGCCGCGAAACTTGAAGTCGCCCATGTGACCGACGTGGCGGAGCTTTGTCTGCCCTGTGGACCCCTCGACGAGCGGCCGACAGACGACAGCGGCCTCTGGTGGGTTCTCCAGAATCGACGTCCTTATGAGCCGAAGATACATGGTCTGTCGCACCTACATGGCTATGTGTCCGAAGGCCGGCTTTCGTTAGTATGGATATGCCGCACGCTGACCTTGCCCGCCGAAGTGAGCCGGGGCCGTCGGCTGAACGAACTTCCTGAGTGCTGCGCGATGCCTGGTTCCGTATTTCGTCGCCGTATATGATGCACGATACCGCCGTCAGGATGGACATACCCACGGAGCGCATCGTCCGAGGCGCATCCGTTGCACTCGTACACGATTGGCTGCCCGTCTACGCCGGGGCCGAACGGGTGCTCGGCCAGATGATCGAGACGCTGCCCGACGCCGATCTGTTCAGCCTGATCAATTTTCTGCCTCGAGATCAGCAGGGATTCTTGCAGGGCAAATCCGTACAGACCTCCTTCATTCAGAAGCTTCCGTTCGCCCGAAGCAAGTACCGCTACTATCTTCCTTTTGCGCCCCTCGCGATCGAACAGTTCGATCTCAGCGGTTACGACGTCGTCGTGTCATCGAGCTACGTGGTGGCAAAAGGCGTCATGACGACGGCCGATCAACTCCATATTAGTTACGTACACAGCCCGATTCGTTATGCGTGGGACCTGCAGTTTCAGTACCTGCGCGAGGCGAATCTCGAACGCGGCTTAAGAAGCCCCTTTGTGCGGCTCGTCCTGCACTACATGCGTCTTTTCGACGCGACGAGTGCGAACCGGGTGGATGTTTTCGTGGCGAACTCGCACAACGTCGCGCGCCGCATCTGGAAGACCTACCGCCGCAGGACGCAGGTCATCTACCCGCCGGTAGATACGGACGCCTTCGTACTGCACAGAGAGAAGGAGCATTATTTCGTGACCATGTCGCGGCTGGTGCCCTACAAGCGGGTCGATCTCGTCGTCCAGGCGTTCTCCGAGATGCCCGACAAGGAGCTCATCGTGATCGGCGATGGGCCGGATTATAAGAAGATCGCGGCGCTGGCCGGGCCGAATGTTACGATGCTTGGCTATCAGCCGTTCGAGGCTGTCAAGCACTACCTTCAGCGGGCGCGGGCGTTTGTATTCGCCGCCGAGGAAGACTTCGGCATCGTGCCCGTCGAGGCGCAGTCCTGCGGCACGCCCGTCATTGCCTACGGCAAGGGCGGTGCTCTGGAGACGGTCCTCCCGGACGAGACCGGGCTCTTCTTCCACGAGCAGACGATGCAAGGCGTGAAAGGGGCCATTAGCCGGTTTGAAGGGATGCGGCACGAACTGGATCCGGATCACATCGCCCGACATGCAGCCCGGTTCTCGAAGGAACGCTTCAAGCGGGAATTTTCCCACTTGATCGAGCGAGAGTTGGGCGCTTTCCTCTCAGATCAGCACGCCGGAGATGGGCGCCGCAATTAATCCGACATTTTCTGCGCCGGCGCTCTCCACGGCGCCTCGCACCGAGGGGCTCGCACCACCCTTCGAGAGCGGAGGGCCGGCCATTTACACGCCTCCGCTGGAGGCGCCTTCCCGCTGGGGTACGCTTGTCTCTTTCTTCATATCGGATGCGATCGCGCTGGCGGCGGCGACGGGAATTTGTGCCGTACTTTACACGGCGATAGAACCCGCCGGTCTCGCCGCGCCCGCCACGTGGTTCGTACTTGTCTTCGTTGTGCTAGGTCTTGCCTACGCAGCTTCCGGGCTTTATTCCAGCGTAGCCGCGCATCCGGCTGAGGAGATCCGGCGCATGAGCCTGGTCACGACGGTCGTGGTCATCGTACTCGTTGCGACCGTCGGCTTTCGCAGCGGTATAACGCTGGAGATGGGATTACTGGCGGCCGCCGCGTGGCTCACGACGACGACCATGATGTCCCTCGGCCGGTTGGTCTCCCGTCTGGTATGTGCGCGAACGTCGTGGTGGGGATATCCCGTCGTGGTTGTCGGTCAGGGAGCAGCCGGGATCGCAACGATCAAGACCCTGAAGCGGTGGCCGGAGCTCGGATACAAGCCGGTCGCGCTTTTGAGCGACAGCATAGATGAAAAGGAGGTAGACGGTGTTCCATTATGCGGCACCGCTAAGGATGCTTTCGCGCTGGCGCAGCACTACGAGATTCCCGATGCGATCGTGGCCATGCCGGAACTCAGCCAGCGGCAGCTCATCGAGCTGGTGGGGCGGTACAGCAAATTTTTCGACCGGATCGTCGTCGTGCCGGGCCTTTCAGGGTTATGTGCGCTCTGGACGAACGGCCGGTCCCCTTCCGGCGTCGTTGGTTTCGAGGTGCAGCACCCGCGCCGGAAGCGCGCGACCCTGTTCTTCAAGCGGATTATGGATATATGCGGCGCGCTAGCGGGCCTCACAGCGATCGCGCCGCTTTTCGTGACGATCTGCGCGCTGATAAAGCTCGATTCGCCCGGTCCCGTATTTTATCGTCAGCTCCGCCTGGGAAAGGGCGGACACGTATTCAACGTGCTGAAATTCCGGACCATGCATTCGAATGCAGAGGAGATCCTTCGGGAGCTGCTGCTCCGGGATCCTGAGCTGCGGGCGGAGTACGGGACCTTCCACAAGTTGCGCCGAGATCCGAGAGTGACCCCCATCGGCAGGTTGCTGCGCCGATACAGCCTCGACGAGCTGCCCCAGCTCTGGAACGTGCTACGAGGAGAGATGAGCCTGGTCGGATCGCGAGCCTTCATGCCGGACGAGCTGTCCAGAATGGACGGCATGGAGCATATCATCCTGCAGAGCCGTCCGGGCATTACCGGTCTGTGGCAGGTCTCTGGGCGCAATAACTTGAGCTTCGAGGAGCGTGTAAGCATGTCCGTCCACTACACGCATAATTGGAATTTCTGGCTGGACGCCTACATCCTGGTGCGCACCGTTCCGGTTGTCCTCACGGGCGAAGGGGCATGCTAGGTCGGCGCACGTCGCGCTGCGTTTTCCTGATCTCGTTCCGGCCCTGAGCCGTACGTCCACTATGAACAAACAGTATAGACATCGCCGCCTGGTTGCCCCACGGCAAAACGCACCCCATCGCAGGTCGGCCGCCGAGGTTTCAGGATCTCATGCCAGCGAAGCCAAAATCGATTTTGCGGAGATATGGGGGGCAGTACGTGACGGCAAGTGGATCGTCCTGGCGACCTGCATCCTCGTGGTTGCGGCTATGTCGGTGTACACGTTCACCGTTGCGCCGACCTATGAGGCGAGCAGCATTGTATTCGTGGATACGCAGGCCGGGCTCACGCCTGGTGTGCCTGCTGTCAGTACGAAAGAGCATTCGTTAAACAACGAGCTGGGCATTTTGCAGCGGTCCGGGGAGCTGGCGGAGCGTGTCGCAGCGCGTATCCAGCAGGTCGCTTCCGATGGATCGTCGGCCGACCGATTTCCGATCTTGTCGAGCGATGGGGGCGTCACGGCCGGGCCGAACACGGTTTCGGGACGCCTTTTTGAGCAGGTGACGTTCACGCCGTATCCGACACAGGATATGATAGAGATCGCGGCCGAGAGCTCGACGCCGGAAGAAGCCGCGGCCCTCGCCAATCTGTACGCAGAGGAATATGAGAAGTACAGCCGGGAAGCCAGCCGTGCCGGCGTGGCGGCGACCAGGGCCTTCCTTGAGGAGCAGGTAGAGAAACGCCGCCAGGAACTCGACACCATCGAGGACGAGTGGGAAACCTTCGCCCAGCAGAAGCAGGTTCTGGCCCTCGGAGAAGAAGGGGAGCGGCTCGTGAATGAAGTCGCCGGCCTGCGGGTGCGCCGCGACGAGGTTCAATTCGCGCTCGAGCAGGAAAGGACTGCGCTTCAGCTGCTGAGGCAGGAGCTCGAGCGCGTCGGACCGGGCCTGGCGGGTCAACTTGCCTCCGACCGGGAGGCGTCCACCCTTGAAGCCAGGATCTACGCGCTGGATCAGCGCGTCGCAGAGCTCGAAGTCGACGCCGGGCAGTATTACGCCGTCAATCCGCCCGACCTGAAGGGCAATGAGGCGCGCATTCCGGAACTTGCTGAGATTCTTCAAAAGAAGGCACACTTCGAGAACGAGCGCGATGCGCTGACTGACAGGCTCATCGAACGCCGGTCGAGCCTGGCAGGGGCTGGAGCCGAGCAGGACGGACAGCTCAGCTATGTGGCGGATCTCAGGAGAAAGATTCTCGAAAAGGAGATGGCCGTCAGCACCTTCCAGGAACAGATAGCGGCCTACGATGAGCGCCTGGGCGGCTTCGGGAGCCGGCTGGCCGGCTTACCGCGGCAGGCAATCGAGGCGAAGCGCCTTGAAAGAAAGCGAGCCATCGCGGAGCAATACTATACCACGTTCCTGCAGGAGCTGCAGAAAGTGATGATCGCTGAAGAAGCCGAGCTCGGATACGTGACGCTCATCCGTGCCGCCGTCGTGCCGGCCGTCCCCATTCGTCCCGACGCGAAACAGAACCTTATCCTGGCCATGTTGTTGGGGCTGGGCTTCGGCCTGGGTTTGGCCTTTCTGAAGCACGCAACGGACAGCCGCCTGCATCAGCCCGAGGAACTGGAAGAGCACGGATACAACCTGATCGGCGTGATACCGACGATGGACCGGGCCATCCAGGCCGCGTTTAGCGGGAAAGACGAGCTGGAGGTGGATGGAAAGAAGCTTAGCACTCGCCTGATGACGCTCCTGGATCCGTGGTCGCCCATCTCGGAGAACTACCGTCTGGCTCGAGCGAAGCTCGAATTTGCCCAGGCCAAGACGTCAGATAAGGTCTATTTGATCTCGAGTCCGGACATGGCTGACGGCAAAACCGTCACGGCCCTGAATCTGGCCATCGCCCTGGCCCAGAGCGGCCGGCGCACCCTGCTGATCGACGCGGATCTGCGCCGCCCGGCGGCGCACGAGTATCTGGGCCTGCAGCGAGGGCCGGGCCTGGGCGACGTGCTATCCGATCGTGCGCAGTCGATCGACGGGTGCATCACCACGTCCGAGAACTTTTCGTTTCTGCCGGCGGGCACGTCCACGGCACCCTCGGCAGAGCTGCTCGGCTCCGATGAGATGGAAAGAGTGCTGGAGCACGTGCGGGCGCGGTTCGACGTCGTTCTCGTCGACTCACCGCCCGTACTGGCGGTTACCGATGCCGTCCTGCTGGCCCCTCAATGCGACGCGACCGTGCTGGTGGTCTCGGCCGACAAGACGGAACTTCGCGCCCTTGAGGTGACGACGAAGATGCTCGGCGC
>CAZXHQ010000076.1:0-10671 GCA_964640145.1 uncultured Rhodothermales bacterium
ATGTCCGGATATTCGTCCGCCAGCATAACGGCTGAGTCTCCGATCCTGATCTCGGCGTGGCCGATCTTTCCGCGGGAGTCCGAGAGGCGAAGCACCTCCTCCGCGCCAAAAGCTTCCTGATAGAATGCGATCGCTTTCGCTGCATCCTTCACGGTCAGATAGGGGGTGACGGAATGATACCCCTCGGGTACGGGATCGGCTGCCACGACCGGCGTCCTCCTAGCGATGATCGATGGTTGCGACCTGCTTGCCGCGAGGGCCGACGTATTCGGCGCGCGGGCGGATGAGGCGGTTGTCCTCCCACTGCTCGAGCAGGTGAGCCGTCCACCCGCTGGTGCGGCTCAGGGCGAAGATGGGCGTGTACAGATCGATGTCGATGCCCAGCATGTAATATACCGAGGCGCTGAAGAAATCCACGTTCGGAAAGAGACCTTTCTCCTCGAGCATGGTCTCCATAATTTCGCGGCTGAACTCATGCCATTTCCTCGAGTCGGTCTCTTCGCTGAGCTCCTCGACCATCTCGCGCAGAATCGCAGCGCGCGGATCCATGGTCTTGTAGACGCGATGGCCGAAGCCCATCACACGCTCCTTTTTTTCGAGCTTCGACCTGACGTACGCGGCGGGCCGGTCGCCGGAGTCATCCAGCTCCAGGAGCATACGCATGACCTCCTGGTTGGCCCCTCCGTGAAGCGGACCTTTCAGGGCGCCGATGGCGCCCGTGATCGCGGAATAGATGTCCGAGAGCGTCGATCCGATCACGCGTCCCGTAAAGGTGGATGCATTGAGGCCGTGCTCGGCATGCAGCACGAGGCAGACGTCGAACGTCCGCTCCGCCGCCGAGCCGGGCGCCTCCCCGTTGAGCATGTAGAGAAAGTCGTGGGCGAGCGAGCCGTCTTTCTTCGGCGAGACGGGGTCCTTGCCCTTGCGAAGGCGGTCGAAGGCCGCGATGACCGTCGGGATGCGGGCAACCAGGCGAATCGCCTTCCGATAATTGGCCTCACGCGACATGTCGTCCGCCTCGCCGTCGAAGAGGGACAGGGCGGAGACGGCCGTACGCAGGGCAGCCATCGGATTGGCGTCGTCCGGTACCTGCGCGAGCATGTCCAGCACCGTAGGCGGAAGGTCGCGCTCGCCGCGCAGGTGTTCGTTCAGCTCGTCGAGCTGACGGCGCGTCGGCAGCTCGCCGTTCCACAGGAGGTAGGCGACTTCCTCGAACGAGGTATGTTCGGCCAGTTCGTGAATGTCGTAGCCGCGATAGATCAGCTCACCGGCCTTCCCGTCTATGAAGGAGATCTCCGAATCGAGCGCCACGACGCCTTCCAGCCCTCGCGCCTTCACCGCCTGCTGCGCGTCTCCCGAATTGGATTCGCCCTTGGTTATGTTCGTCACGGACTCTTGCATAGTTCGTTCGATGGTCAACGTGCCAAATTGGGAAAAATCGGGTGCGCACCGCCTCGGGGCCCGCAAGAGACAGCCTCTTGAAGGACATCGCTTGAGTATACGCACGAACGCATGCACGGTGCCTTGGACCCTGGGCATTTTTAGCGACGCTGCGGTCCCGACCCTGCTCGATCTGCCCTCGCAATATTAGGCACTGAATCGGACATGTCCGCTGCGGATGGGATCATTTCATCCGAGATTTGAATATCATCCACGAAGAAGTTTGGGGTCCTTCCCAATATTTCCGGGCTTTAGGGGCGTCGTGCTCCTCGCACGGATCGTACCGCGGGCAGAGGCTCGATGTGCGGGGCGACCACGCACTTCCTCCCGGGCGAAGATGCTCGCAGAGCATTCGTAGATTCAACCTCCTGACGGGAGCATATTTTGCTCAGTTACTTGGCTGACATTTTACTGGTATTTGGCGCCCTGACTGGGGCGCTTTATTTAACACGCGAGTTGTTCCATTTTATCAAGGAGCGCACCACGCTCCCCTTGAGACGGTCCCTTTCCGCCAACACCAATGCCGACTGGCATGGCGGACCGGGCTGCACGATCCCCGAACCTTGCTCCGCGGGCGCTGCATCAGCGAGCGTGCGGAGCATCTGCCTATCCACACCCTATGATTACGTTCGGGTATGTTCTGAGCGCATGAGCGCGCGGCCTGGTCTGACTACGAAGCGAAACGATCGGCTCATGGGAGACGTGTGCCAACGTCTTTTATGGGGAAAGAAATTGTCGTTAATGCAGAGAAGGCGCAGACGCGCATTGCCATACTCGAGAGCGGGGATCTCGTAGAGCTCTACATCGAGAACCCCGAGAATGTCCGAACCATCGGCGACATTTACCTTGGCAGGGTCCGCAAGATCATGCCGAGCATCCGGGCCGCGTTCGTAGACATCGGACAAAAGCAGGACGCGTTCCTCCACTTCTCAGATTTGTCGGACGACCTCAAGCTGCTGCTCGATTTCGTCGATCAGGACCAGCCGCACGTCGGCCCGAGCTCGGGTAAGAGCCAGAAGCCGCACCGAAAGCGCGGCAAGCGTAGAAAGCCGCGCGGCGGCAAGGGCGGATCAGGCGATTCGTCCGGCGGCAAGGGGCGCGGAAAATCGGACTCGAAGGCGCGCGGCAAGCGGCGCCAGGCCCAGCAGCGCTCGAAACACGGGCGCAAAGGGCGCCGCAGCAACAGTCGACCCGACAGGCTCCTCAAGCGCGACCAGCGCATCCTCGTCAAAGTCGTCAAGGAGCCGATCTCCAACAAGGGCAGCCGGGTATCCACCGACATCTCCATGGCGGGGCGCTTTCTCGTGCTCGTGCCGTTCGGAGATTACGTGGCCGTCTCGAAGAAGATCAACTCGTATAAGGAGCGCCGGCGACTGAAGGCGCTCGCGAAGAGCCTGGTACCGGAGGGGTTCGGCGTGATCATTCGCACCGTCGCCGAGGGCAAGAATGCCAAGACGCTCGACACGGATCTCAATCTGCTCCTCGAGAAGTGGCGTAGGCTGGAGAAGAAGCTTTCCGGCCGGCCGGATGCGCCCATGGTGGTGCATCAAGACGTGAACATGCTCTCGTCGGTCATGCGGGATCTTTTCACGGACGACTACGACCGTGTGTTAATCGACGACGAGAAGCTCTACCGCAACGTCCGGAGCTACACCCAGGCCGTTGCGCCGCAGATGACGGATGCGATCGTGCACCACCGCGGCAAGCAGCACGTCTTCGAAGCGGCCGGCGTCTATTCGGAGATCCAGGAAGCATTCGAGGGCCGCGTCAATCTGCCCGGCGGCGGCTACCTGTTCATCGAGCACACGGAGGCCATGCACGTGGTCGACGTGAACTCGGGCCGATCGGGCCGGGGCCTTTCCCAGGAGGAAAACTCCCTCAAGGTCAACCTGGAGGCCGCGCGAGCGATTGCGAAACAGATCCGAATCCGAGACCTGGGCGGCATCATCGTGGTCGACTTCATCGACCTGCGCAACGAGAACAACAAGCGCAAGGTGTACGACGAGCTGAAGAAAGAATTCAAGAAGGACCGGGCCGTCTCCAAGATCCTGCCGATGAGCGACTTCGGTCTCATCCAGATCACGCGCCAGCGCATGCGGCCGAGCATCACGGTGAGCCATCAGACGCCGGAGTTCCTGACGCAGAACGGCTCCTCGACCGAGTCGAAAAGGGACGACCGGACCGCCGCACAGCGCGACGAGCGCAAGGAACGACAGCCCCGGCAGAAGCCGGCGCCGAAAAAGGCCGCCTCCGATTCGCAGCCGCGGCGGCGGAGCGATTCGGCCGAACCGCCCGCACGGCCCGCCGCGACCGACGCGGCGGTACCTGCCGATCCGGAGAAGCTCCTGGAAGAGATGGAGCAGTGGCTTGTGGACTACAAAACGATGGGAAACCGGCGAGCCGTGACGCTGCGCGTACATCCCTTCACCGCGGCGTACCTCAACCGCAAGGTGCCGAACCATCCCACGCGGTGGTTCATGAAGCATCTGGTTCGCGTGCGGCTCGAGACGGACGACGACGTGTCGCCGCTCTCCTTCCGCTTCCTCGACACGCGTTCAGGCGAAGACCTGACCGAGAAGGTGGTGCTTCCTGACGGATAGGGGTTGACAGTCGGCCGGATTAGACCCGGCGCTGCGCTGCCGGGATGAAGAACCTTGCGCATGTCGTTTCTCGAAAGCGCCCTAACCGGGCGCTGCGCTTCCGCGTCATAGATGGAAGAAGCATGCGCACGTCGTTTCTTGAAAGCCGGCGGTTTCTCTGGCGCGAACGTATGTGCTCGACGATCCGCCACCTGCCTAACGGCCAACGCGTCTATCCTGTAAAATAAATCCACAGCAGCCCGACGCCGGCGGCTACGCCGATGCTCAGCCACACGTCCGCGCGGCGCCAGGCGGGGTCGCCGGCGAGGTCGGCGGTGATGACGCCGCGGTCGACCTCGAGGTCGGACGCCTCGGCCGTGCCGAACGTGAGCCCGCGCGTCTTTTCGATCGGCGGCGCCTTCGTACGCAGGCTTACGCCCACCAGGGCGATCAGGCAGACGACGAAGAGGATGATCGCGAAGTGGAGGAAGTTGACCTCGGCGATCGCCTCCCAGATCGATCCGGCCGCCAGCCCCGTCCTGTCCGCGCCGTTGGCCAGTTCGAGAACCAGCCGTAGGGCGCCCAGCACGAAGCCGAGCAGCAGCGAGGCAATGGCGCCGTCGGCGTTGATCCGCCGCCACATGATGCCGACCAGGAATACGGCGGCGATCGGAGGCGAGATGTAGGCCTGGACGGACTGGAGGTACTCGTAGAGGCGGCCGGAGATGATCTGCATGAACGGGATCCAGAGCAGGCCGAATACGACCAGCACGCCCGTGGCCATGCGGCCCACCCAGACGAGCCTGCGGTCGGTGGCCGCCGGGTGCAGCTTCTTGTAGATGTCCCACGTGATGAGCGTCGAGCATGAGTTGAAGACGGACGACAGCGAGCTCATAAGCGCCGCGAGGAGTCCGGCTACGACCAGCCCGCGGAGTCCGGCCGGCAGCAGCAGTCCTACGAGGGCGGGCAACGCCTGGTCGGACTGGGCCAGATCGAGCTGTCCCTGCTCGGCGAGGACGTACGCGATCACGCCGGGGATGACGAAGATGAACAAGGGAAGGAGCTTCAGGTAGCCGGCGAAGATGGTACCGCGGCGGGCATGGTCCTCGTCCTTCGCCGACAGCGTACGCTGCACGATGAACTGGTCGGTACACCAGTACCAGACGCCCAGAATCGGCGCCCCAAAGAGGATGCCGGTCCACGGAAACGACGGATCGCTCATCGGCTTCCAGAGATTGAAAAAGCCGCCGCCGGCGGTTGCCCGCAGCTCCGCCCATCCGCCCACCTCCCCCAGGCCGATAATCGTCACGGCGCTGGCGCCGCCGATAAGCACGAACATCTGAATCATGTCCGTATAGACGACCGCGCGCAGGCCGCCCATGATCGTATAGATTCCGGTAGCGACGACCACGACGAATGCGCCTACCCAGAAGTTGATGCCCATCAGCGTTTCGAAGACGATGCCGCCCGCATAGATGGTGACGGATATCTTCGTCAGCACGTACCCCACGATCGAGATGATGGAAAGGTACCACCGCGCCGCGGGCGAATACCTTCGCTCGAGGAATTCGGGCATCGTAAACACGCCGCTCTTGATGTAGAACGGCACGAAGAACCAGCCCAGGAGCAGCAAGATCAACGAGGCCAGGATCTCGAACTGCCCTACCGCCACGCCGCTGCTCGCTCCCGTTCCGGCGAGTCCGATGAGATGCTCGGAGCCGATGTTGGACGCGAAGAGGGACGCGCCCACGACGAACCATCCGACGTTGCGGCCGGCGAGAAAATACCCCGCCGACGTCTCGTCCTTTCGTTCTTCGCGGTACGCCCAGTAGGCAACCACGAAGACGACTACGAAATAGAAAGCGATGACAAGCCAGTCGACGGTCAGCAGTCCAGGCATCGGTTCGCGTTTGCTTGATGGAATACGAGGGCCGCGGGCGTCGTCGCATGGGGTGAACGGACGCCGCGGGAGGGGATGAACTAATTACAGTATAGGATCGATAACGGCAACAGAGTCTTCCCTGCTCGAGAGACCCGGAATGCCTACCTTGACGAGAGCCGCCGTTTGTCCGATCCGCAGCCCACCTTCACCGATCATGCACAGCTTCGACGGTCGGTCGCCAGTCCTTGCCGGCGGTCTGGCGGCCGTTCTCGCGCTCGTCCTCTCCTCCTCCGCGGACGCCCAGATGTTTTCGTACGGCGGCGAGCGGCCGCGGAACATCCAGTCCCTGTCCCTGGCCTACAAGCTCGTCGATTTCAACGCCGATGGAGCGGCGCTCGACGAGCGTAGGTTCGAGTTTGCCGGGCCCGCCTACGGCGCCTTCTATGCGCGGCCCAGCCTTACCGCATCCGTAACCTACGGCCCGAGGAGCGAGGACGCCTCTCGGGACCTGCGTCTGCTGGATGCCGCCATTACGACGTGGGGAGAAGTCCTGCTGACGGGCTCGCCGGCGACCGCCCGCCTGTTCGTCCCCATCGCGATCCAGTCGAACTACCGGCGGGTCGCGCCTCGCGGCAGCGAGCATTCCCTGATCGACTCCTTCAATCTGACGGTGCTGGCGCTGGGCGCCGGCCTGGGCTACGCGTCGGACCTGGCACGGCGGGTGCGATTCGAATTCCGTGCGACTCCCATGATCGGCCTTGCGCTCCGCGCGTTCGGCGACTCGACCGGCATCTCCTATCTCATCGACGCGGACCTGCGGATCCATGTTCTGGATCTGGCCGGACGCATCGGCCTGACGGCCGGATACGGATTTCGCGCGCAGACCTGGAACGTGGACGGGTCGAACGTGCTGCTCGGCCTCGAGGAGGATCTCTTCGACTATTCGGGCGCTCAGCACCTGATCACCGTCGGCATGAACTGGTGAGCAGGCGGCCTCGAACCTCACGGGCCCGTACGCATTAGAAGGCCGTTGCCGGCCGCGACGGACGTCAGCAGGCTGTCCGACCATGCTAATTTTGGAGGTCGCCGGGTGCCGATGCCCTTATGAAGACGGAACAGATCCTCGAAGAGCTCAAGAAGGCGGCCGCCCAGCTCGGCTTCGAAGTGCGGACGGAGAAGGGCAACTTCCTGGGAGGACGGTGCAAGGTCGGTGAGGAAGACATCATCATGTTGAACAAGCGCCACCTCGTCGAGACGCAGCTCACCATCCTGGCCGGCAGTCTCCGCGACCTGCCGATAGACGAGATCTTCCTCAAACCGGCCGTTCGCGGAGCGCTCGAGGAAGCATGGCGTCGTAACGAATCGCTCGAGGTAGAAGGGGCGGATGATACAGAATGACCACGGCATGCACGTCACGCTGCTGGGTACAGGCACCTCGACGGGCGTCCCCGTGATCGGGTGCGACTGCCGCGTGTGCACGTCCGACGATGCGCGCGACGAGCGGACGCGCTGCGCCTGCCTCGTCGAAGCGAGCGGGGTCAGCATCCTCATCGACACGGGCCCTGATTTCCGGCTTCAGGCGCTGCGACAGGGGATCCGCCACATCGATGCGGTGCTCTACACGCACCACCACTTCGACCACGTCGCCGGCATCGACGATCTTCGCCCGTTCCTGTTTGCCAACAGGGCACCGATCCCCTGTTATGCGCGGGATAACACGGCCGAGGTCCTCCAGACCATGTTCACCTACATTTTTGAGGACGGCTCGTATCCCGGCGTGCCCGACCTCCTGCTCGAAGCGGTCAGCCGTCCGTTCGAGGTGGCGAGCCGCACCGAGTCGTCTCGCTCGGTGCGCGTGGTCCCTGTCGACGTCTCGCACGGCGACCTGCCGATGTTCGGATACCGCATCGGCAACTTCGCCTACCTGACCGACACGAACTTCATCCCCGAGGCGAGCTACGACGCACTGGGAGGGCTCGACGTGCTGGTGCTCGACGCACTGCGCGAGGAACATCATCCGACGCATTTTTCCATCGACGAGGCCGTACGGACGGCGCGGCGGATCGGGGCACGCCAGACGTATCTCATCCACATGACCCATAACGTCCTTCACGCCGAGACGGACGCGCGTCTACCCGAGCGCGTCAACCTCGGCTACGACGGCCTCACGTTCTCCGCGGCCGGGTGACCGTCCGTGCCGGGTGGAATGCGTATATTCGTCACCCGTAGATCACGAATGAACTCCTCCCACGCCGGTGAAGCTGCTGATTCTAAACGGCCCCAACCTGAACCTGCTCGGGATGCGCGAGCCGGATACGTACGGACGCACGACGCTGGCCGACATCGAGGATTCGCTGCAGGCTGCGTTCTCGACAGCGGAATTTCGATTTGTTCAGAGTAACCACGAAGGAGACCTTATCGATGCACTTCATGAGGCGGGCACCGACGGTTCGGCCGGGGTCGTCTTCAATCCGGGCGGATTCACGCACACGTCGGTCGCCCTGCGCGATGCCGTCGCGGCCGTCGACGTCCCCGTGATCGAGGTTCATCTTTCCAACATCCACGGGCGCGAGCGCTTTCGTCATCGCTCGCTGACGGCAGGCTCGTCGCTCGGTCAGATCTCGGGGCTCGGCGCCAAAGGCTATGAGCTGGCCGTGCGGTACTTCGTCGAACGCTCCGAATCGGACGCTTCGCCCGCATGAGCGAGCCGGCACGCGACCATCCGAAGGATCCGGGTCCCGACGACGTGCCCGAAGAGGCCGTGGTGGACGAGGCGGCGCGCGCAGCGGCGCACGAGGGCGCCAGCTCCGCATCCACCGTCGCGGCCGGCATCTTTACGAGCCGCCTCATCGGCTTCGTTCGAGAACGTACGATCGCCCACTTCTTCGGAGTCGGTGCTCATGCGGACGTGTTCCAGGTCGCCTTTCGAGGTCCCAACCTCCTTCAAAACCTGCTCGGTGAAGGGACCATCTCCGCGGCCTTCATCCCGATCTATTCGAGGATGATCGAAGAAGGCCGAGAACGCGATGCCGGACGCTTCGCGGGCGCAATATTCGGCCTCCTCCTTGCCGTCGCGGCCGGACTGAGTCTGCTCGGGATCCTGCTCGCCGAGCCCATCGTGACGATCTTCACGCCCGGATTTCTGAAGGATGCCGCGAAGGTGGCCGCCGGCGAGCTGCCGATCAACCGCTTCGATCTGGCCGTCAGCGCGGTGCGGATCATCTTCCCGATGACGGGGATCCTCGTCCTGGCAGCCTGGTGCCTCGGGGTCCTCAACAGCCACCGCAAATTCTTCCTCCCCTATTTCGCCCCCGTCCTCTGGAACGTTTCGATCATCGCGGCGCTGCTCGTCACAGCAACGATCGTGCTGGATCCTACCGCCGGCATCTGGTCCCTCCAGACCATCACTACCGGACAGCGAACCGACATCCTCTTCGCCGGCTTCTACGGTGCGCTCTTCGGCGGGCTGCTTCAGTTCGCGGTGCAGCTGCCCCTCGTCTTGCGGGTCCTGCGCGGTTTCCGCGTGACGATTTCTACCAGGGTCGAAGGCGTCAGGGACGCGCTCCGCGCCTTTGGTCCGGTCGTGGCGGGACGCGGCGTCTACCAGCTTTCGTCCTACCTCGACATCTTCCTGGGCTCGTTCCTGGCGGCGGGAGCCGTCTCTTCGCTTCGATATGCGCAGATGCTCTATATGCTCCCGGTGAGCCTGTTCGGCCTTTCGGTGGCAGCTTCGGAGCTGCCGGAGCTCTCGCGATTCAGCTCGGACAAGATCGGCTCCTTCGTGCGGCGTTTGAACCGCTCGCTGAGCCAGATGCTGTTCATGACCGTCCCCACCCTCGTCGGGTATCTCGCCTTCGGCTTTCTCATCGTCGGCGCCATCTTCCGAACCGGCGAGTTCGGCGTGAACGACGCCTGGCTCGTGTATCTCGTTCTGGGCACCTATACGTTCGGGCTGCTGGCCACGACGATGTCGCGGCTTCTCCAGAACGCATTCTACGCGCTCAACAACACGAAAACGCCCGCCAAGATCGCGGGACTTCGAGTGTTCGTGTCCGCCGTCGTGGCCCTCCCGGTCATGTTCTTGCTCGATGAGATCCCGGTCTCCGGACTGGTCGGATCGGCGCCTACAGACCAGCCTCTCTTCCTCGGCGCAGTCGGCCTCGCGATCGGAGCCACGGTGGGAGCGTGGATCGAGCTGTGGCGTCTGAATCGTTCGCTCACCACGATGGTGCCCATTTTCAACGTGCCCTGGGACCGGGTCCGGCGCATGACTGCCACGGCCGTTTTCGCGACGGTACCGGGGGTGATCCTCTGGTTGGTCGTGCCCGATTGGCACGTGGCCCTCAAGGCGCTCGTCGTCATGGCGACGTACGCCTTCGTCTATCTCGGCGCCTCGTATCTGCAGGATGCCCCTGAGATGGATACGTGGAGGGGGCGGTTGTTCGAGCGAAAGAAGGATCGCTAGCGGATCTCCTCGAACTCCTGCACGTCGAGATGGGCGAACGGCCTGCCCTCCCATTCCGCCCGGTAGAGCCGGCCGGTCACCCGCAAGCGCGCCGGCGTCTCGGGCGGCTCCGTCTCCGGGAATCGAAGCACGTAGAAGGTGTCGGCAGCGGTTTGCAGCACGTAGGCCGAAAACGGCTCATTCCCGCGAACCGCGACGCTGCCCTCGACCGTGATGACTTCCGCCACGGGCGTCCGACCGCTCGCACACGAGGCGAGCACCAGCAATCCGACAGCCAGGAAGCATCGAATGAAATGGCGGGGAGT
>CAZXHQ010000077.1:0-10671 GCA_964640145.1 uncultured Rhodothermales bacterium
GAACATGTCGGCCATATTTCCACCGTTGGACATCACGTCTCCTGTATTTGTTGGCGAATCTACCAGACCAGCTCGCCGCCGAACTGTTCGAAAATGGCACGGACGACCGGGTTTTCCTGACGCTTCCGCTTCATGTACTCGTACGGATCGAAATCTGAGGCGGTTTCTTCAGCATCGCCCCCGTCCATCGCAGCACGCACCGAGAACTGGAGGCGGCGAATCGAGACGTCGACCAGCGGTTCGAGGTGGCTGCGCACGTAGGCGGCCTGGCTGGACAACACGCGGCGATGAAAGTCGTTCGGCACGGCGATCCGAACCGCACCGTCGTCGAAGCCCTCCGGCTCCGTGTGGTGGAGGAGGGACCAGACCTGGATCTTGTCGTGCTTGACCCGTTCCAGAAGGTCGTTCCATACCCGGGTGATGGGTCCTGCATCACCGTCAGATGCGCCCTGCTCTTCGTCGACGACGGCAGCCGCCTGCCCGGTGGTGCGTTTCCGGAGGGCCGGCGTGCCGAGCACGCCGTCGGCCGCGCTCGAAGCTCTGCCGGGGGCCTCCGCTTCCGCGACGGGCGCCTCGGTCCGAGAAGGTCCCGTCCCGGACCGCGACGATGCCGATCCCGACGCCCCAATCCGGACCCCGCTCGCGTTTGTCGTCGCGGCGGCGTCCGAGCCGCCATGTGGGGCCTTCTCGCCTGCGGAGGGCGGGCTCGCCGGAGCCGGCTCTGCGGCGGCGGACGGCGGGGAGGTCTGCCGGCTACCGGCGGAGCTCGAGCCGCCGGTAGCCCGTGCGCCGGCGGCGCTCGGCGTCTCGGACGTCCCGCCCGGCGCGGACGCCTTCCGGGCTGGGCCGGCCGAATCCGCGTCCTCGTCCGGGGACTCGCCGGAGACGTCGCCGCCCGAGGGCAGCCTGCCTTCTCGCGCCATGCGCTCGAGCCGATCGATCTTTTCGATGGCTTCGCGGAGGTCGGCGCCGAAGGCGATGGAGGCCATCTTCAACAGCACGGTCTCCACCTTCAGCCGCGGCTGCGTGCTGCTCTTTATGGCGTCTTCCGCCTCGGCGGCTAGCGTGAGGAGGCGGAGCAGGTCCGATTCGGCAAAGGAACGGGCGGCGCCGAGGTAGCGCTGCCGCGTAGCCTCCGCCGCCTCGATCAGATCCAGGTCGTCCATCGAGCGCGCCACCAGCAGATTGCGCAGGTGCTCGGCGAGACCCGCCAGGAATTCCTGGAGGTCGTGGCCGGAACGCACCGTACGCTCGACCAGCCGGAGCATGCCGGCCGTGTCTCGCGCCGCAATGCGGTCCGTCACGTCGAAATACAGGTCGACGTCCACCACCCCTAGCGCCTGTGCCAGATCCGAGTACGTGATGTCGGTGCCGCAGAGGGCGACGGCCTGGTCGAAGACGGAGAGGGCATCTCGGAGGGCACCGTCGCCTTTTCGGGCGATGAGCATCGCCGAGGCCTCGTCGGTCCGGATCTTCTCTTCCTCACAAATCTCCCTGAGGCGCGCAATGATTTCCGGCACGGTGATGCGGCGGAAATCGAATCGCTGGCATCTGGACAGAATGGTGGGGAGGACCTTGTGGGGCTCCGTCGTGGCGAAGATGAACAGGACGTGGGGCGGGGGTTCCTCGAGCGTTTTCAGCAGGGCGTTGAAGGCTGCCGTCGACAGCATGTGCACCTCGTCGACGATGTAGACCTTCTTTCGGCCGCCCTGCGGCGGGATGCGGACCGTCTCGCGTAGATCGCGGATGTCGTCGACGCGGTTGTTGGATGCCGCGTCGATCTCGATGATGTTCAGGCTGCGGCCCTGCTCGAAGGTCTGACACGATTCGCACCGTCGGCACGGTTCGGCTTTCGATGCGCGCTCCTCGAGCGGCGTCGTGCAGTTGATGGCCTTGGCGAGAATGCGCGCCGCGGTCGTCTTACCGACGCCGCGGGGACCGCTGAAGAGGTAGGCGTGCGCCAGACGATCGAGCCGGATGGCATTCTTCAGCGTCTCCGTGACGTGCTCTTGTGCAACGAGCTCGCCGAAAAGCTGGGGTCGGTACTTCCGAGCGGTTACCAGGTACCTCTGAGCAGACATGTACAGGTGCGGTGCAGAGTGGCGGGGACAGAACGTTCGGGCAACGAGGCGGTCCCGGCGGTACGTCCGACGAGATGCCGGACGCGCAGCCCGAAAGGCCCTCCTCGCGCCGCCGCGCAGTGCAACTTAGCGGACCATGCCTTCACTAGCAAGATGCTCGCTGAAGCATCTGTGCGGTCGAGGCCGCCGGTGCTGCGGCCTCGACGCCGCCGATGGATCTGCAAGAGCGTGCGGCCCGACGACCCGGAGGCGCGCTCCCCATGCATAATACGTCTACGGCCCCACTAAATCGTCCCGTAGGCGGTGGACTGCAGCCAGCCCCGCGTGCCGTTGGGAAGGCGGACCTCGCTCCACGCCGCCCGGGTGGAGACGACGTCCACGACGGTGCCTTCGTGGACGCGAACGCCGGAGGCCGACCCGTCGGGACGGTCCAGCAGCGTCACTTCATCGCTCAGTATCACGGCCCTCGCAGCGCGGGCTCGTTCATACGACGCGCTGAAAGCGAGGATCACCAAACACAGGGCAAGCGAGCCGGCGAGCAGCATGATCCGCCGCAGCCAGGGCGAGGTGCCCCCGCGAATGCGCATGCCCAGCGCACCCGCGGCGGCTGCATAGAACAGCAGTCCGAGGAGGAACAGCGCGGTCGGAGAGAGCACCTCCAGGAGCCCGTCCCAGACCGGTCTCCAGAACGGTTCGGGAAGGCGCGAGAAGGAGTCGGCCGTCCGCTGGCGAGCGAGGGCCAGATTGTGGTCCAACTCGGAGCTCTCCGGCAGGAGGCGCCCGGCTTTCTCGTAATAGCGAATCGCCTGACCGATCTCGTCGAGCCGGAAATAGGCATTGCCCATATTATAGTACAGGGCCCCGCTTACGTAGCCGGCATCGACCGCGGCCCGGTACGCCTCGACGGTATCCCGGAAGTCGCCCTGTTGGAACAGGTTGTTGCCGTCGTCGAACTGCTGCACGGCCCGCTCCAGGCTTTGTCCGTGCACCGGCACGCCAGTGAATTGTCCGTACACCGGCACGGCAGTGAGAAGAAGCACGATGAGGAAGCGGGCATGCATGGGTCAGGCGGCGGCCGTCTCGGCGCGATGCGTCCCTACGGCCTCGTCCACGGCGATGATGAGGAGGGCCGCTCGCTGCTGCGCACTTTCCATGGCCTTCCTGCCGGGCCGTACGGGTGCGAATCGCGCCTGGTCGCATTCGTCGAGCAGATCCCGCAGCTCGGCGCGACGGTCGGCCGCAAGGCCCACGTCCCTCAGCCGGTCGTCGAGCTGATCTCGCGTCAGCCCCGTCTCGGGGATGTTGAGGCGATTACCGACGAACCCGGATACGGCCCGCTCGATTTCCTCATAGAAAGCCTGGGGCGGTCCGCCGGCAAGCAGCTTTCGAGCCTCATTCAGATGCTTTCTGGCAAGGGGATGCGCCAGGCGGCCCCGCGCAAACCGGCGGTCGTGCGCCAGGCGGTCTGCCCGTCGCTGATAGGCGCGCAAGAGGAGCAAGATGCCGATCGGAAGGACCATCGCCGCATACGGCCAGGCCCGGCGGTAAAGCGGCTTGCCGTCGAGCGCATGCCAGGAGCCGCCGTCCGTGAGGATGGCTGCGATGTCGTCGACCGGCAGACCCTCCGACGTGGTACCGGCCGCGAGGGGAGCGGCACTTCCGGTGACGCGTACGGCCGGAAGGGCCGCCTCCGTAGTGACGTAGCGGTCGCGGTCCGGGTCGAAATACGACAGGGTGACCGGCGGCAGCTCGAACCGTCCGTTCGAACGAGGTACGAGCACGTATCGAAAGGTCTTTCGGCCGCGGACTTGCTGCCCGTCGCGATCGATCGTCACATCGACGTCCGGCTCGTACCGCTCGAAGATGCCGGGCGCGTCGAACTGCGGGGCGTCCAGTGTCGCGATGTTGCCGGAGCCCCGGACGGTCACCGTGAGCTGAAGCGGCTCGCCGACCTCCACGCTCGTCTCGTCGACGGCTGCTTCCAGCGCATACGTGCCCACGGCGCCCGCGAATGCGGCCGGGGCATCGGACGGCAGCGGCTCGACGGCGAGCCGCACCGGCGGAGACGAAAGATCCACGGTCTCGAACCCCCCGCGCATGGAGAAGAAGCGCTCGAAAAGGTCGGATGCTCCGGAGGGCACGTAGGCCTCGGACTCGATCTCGAGCGGGGCGATCGTCAGCGTGCCCGGCCGGGTCGGAAAGACGGCAACACGCTTCAGCACGATGGTATGGTACAGCAACCCGTTTTCGACGACGCGCCTGGGGACCGGCCGGGCGTCGACGTTGAATTCCTCCCGCCAGAAGCCCTCCGCGTCCCACGATCCGGCCAGACGGCTGTGGCGGAGCTGAATCCCGTCCCTGAAGAAAAGCTGGTATTCGACCGTAACCTGCTCGTTCTGCCAGGCCGTCCTCGAACTGGGAACGGCGCGGATGAAGAGGTCTCGATCACCGAACTCCTCGTCCGTCTCCTCGGTCTGCGGCCTCGACGGCACCATCAAAGGTACCTGCCGGCCCGAGCCCTGCTGACTCGGTCGCCGGGCCTGATCGACCACGTCGATCGTGATGGGCTCGGTCGTATATCTTCTCTCACCGACCGTCACCGCGACCGCGTCGATACGCGCCGTCCCCTCCTGGACCGGCCGAAAGCTCCATCGAAACGCGATGGACTGCTCCAGGCGCCCGTTGACGATGCTCATGTTGCGCTGCGTGTTGGGCGTGCGCTGCAGCAGCGTGAGGCCCTGCGCCTGCGGCGGCGGCGGCGTACGCACGTCCGACGGCGAGGCGCCTTCGATGTGGAGGCTGAAGAAGAGCCGCTCCGCCATGCCCACTGTCGTCTTATCCACGCTGCCGCGGACCACGACGTCCTGACCCCATGCCGGCGTCGTTCCGACCAGAACGAGTGCGGCGAATATGCCGAGACACTTCTCCATCGGTCTACCAATCCTTCTCCACGGGCCGCGGCCGGCCGGTCGGACGCTGGACCTGCCGCAAGAGCTGCTGCTCTTCGTTTCGAAGGGCCTGGAGGATGCGTTCGGCCTCGGCCTCGCTCACCCGTTCTGTTGACGGTTCGGCTCCCGTCTGCCGTTGGGGCTCCTCCTGTCCCTGCTGTTCGCCGCTCCGGGGCTCCTGCTCCGACGAGCCGTCCTGCGGGTTCTGATCTTGCGGCTCCTGGTCTCCCTCCTCTCCCTGTTCGCCGGAGTCTTGCGGCTCCTCCTGTTGCTGCTCCTCGTCGGATTCGTCCGAGTCGCCCTGTTCCTGCTGTTCCTGCTGCTGCTGCTGCTGCTCGAGCTGTCGCCTGGCAAACTCGTAGTTGAACTTGGCATCCTCGCTATCCGGATTGCGAAGCAGGCTGTGGCGGTAATGGTCCAGGGCGGCCTCCAGATCCCGGGCGGCCATCGCCGCGTTGCCGGCATTATAGTAGGTGCGCGCCAGGTCCGCATCCGACGCGGCGGCGCGCAGCGCCCGATCGAATGCCTCCCTCGCTCCCTCCCCGTCGCCGGACTTCAGCAAGGCCGCGCCCAGGTTGTTGTGGAGACCGTAGCGAAGACGTCCCTCGGCGTCGTCTCTCAGCACGGCCAGGCCGCTGGCGAACGCTTCGGCGGCCTCGTCGAACGCCTCGTCCGCATAGAGCTCGTTGCCGCGGCGTCCGTCCCGTTCTGCGTCGTCGGGGAAGAGGTCGGCGGCGAAGGCCAGAAGCAGTATGATGCCGAAGATGCGCAAAGCGGGGATGGTCATGTGGACGTCGTGGCCGGTATGGCGGAGTCCGTCTTACGCCGGTCCGATACCAATCGTTCGACGAGAAGAAGGACCAGCCCCAGGGCCAGCGGCCACTGATACTTTTCCTCGTATTCCTCGAATTCGGCGCTGCCGAGCTCCTGCCGATCCAGCCGTTCGAGCGAGCCGGTCAGTCTGGACAGAGAGCTGGACGTGCGGGCGATGCGGAAGTACGCCCCGTCGGAGGCGATGTCCTGCAGCGACGCTTCCTCGAGACGCGTGTGCACCCTCGCCCCATCGGCGTCCTGCTTGAACCCCACACGCCGCCCGCCTTCATAAACGGGGATCGGAGCGCCCTCCGTCTCGCCGACGCCGGCCGCGAACATCACGACGCCTTCATCGCGCGCCTGCTCGACGATCTCACTCGCATCGGCGACGTGATTTTCGCCGTCGGAGACGAACAGCAGCGCCCTCGTGGGCCGGTCCTGGGCGGATTGCGTCGGGGCGTCGAAGGCCTGCATCGCCATGCGCAGCGCCGCGCCGAAGTCCGTTCCCGGCGTGGGAATCATGGAAGGGTCGGCGACGTCGAGAAACAGGCGCACGGCCGAATAGTCCGTGGTGAGAGGGCACTGGATGAAGGCGTCTCCGGCAAAGATGACCAGACCGACCCGGTCGCCCTGGAGCTCGTCGAGCAGCTTCTTGATCTCGTTTTTCGAGCGCTCCAGCCGGCTGGGTGCGACGTCCTCCGCCTGCATCGAGAGGGACACGTCCAGCGCGATGATCAGGTCGACGCCCTCGCGATTCACCTCGCGCAGCTGCGTACCGAAGCGCGGGCCGGCCAGGGCGACCGCCAGCAGCAGGACCCCCGCCGTAACCCCTGCGGCCTTCCAGCGCCGGCGGCGTGCACTTACGGCGCCGGCAAGTCTCGAGACGATCGCCTCGCTGCCGAAGCGGCGAATGGCCGCCCGGCGCCTCCATGCCGCCCAGAGAAACAGCGCTGCGACGAGAGGGGCCGCCGCCAGCGTCCAGAGATATGTGGGATGGAGCCAGTCCATGTGAAACGACAGAGGTTAGGGGACGCGCCGGAGTCGCGTGTTGGACAGCAGGAGCTCGAGCAGCAGGAGTCCGAAGGCGGGCCAGAGAAAGACCGCGTAGCGCTCGTCGTAGTCCGCATACATCCGCTCCTCGATCTCGGTCTTCTCGAGCTCGCCGATCTCGTCGTAGATGTTTCGAAGCGCCTGCTTGTTGGTGGCTCGGAAATACCGGCCGCCCGTGTTTTCGGCGACGGCGGTCAGCATGTCCTCGTCGATTTCGACCGGCACCATCCGCCGGCGCTGGCCCCCGAAGGGATCGTTGAAGAGGAACGGCGCTTCGCCGTGCGTGCCCACGCCGATCGAATAGATGCGGACGCCCACCGTCGCGGCGACTTCCGAGGCCGTGACGGGGTCGATCTCGCCGCGGTTGTTCTGGCCGTCGGTAAGCAGGATGACGACCTTGCTCTCCGCCGTGCTCTCCTTGAGCCGGTTCGCCGCCATCGCGATCGCCGTGCCGATGGCCGTCCCGTCTTCGATGACGCCCACCTCGACCTCTTCGAGCATACGCAAGAGAAAGCCGTAATCGAGGGTCAGGGGCGTCTGCGTGTAGGCCTTCGCCGCGAACACGACCAGCCCCAAGCGATCGGACGTCCTGCCGTCGATGAACTCGGCGGCCACCTCGCGAGCGGCCTCGAAACGGTTCGGCGTGAAATCCTGCGCCCGCATGGAGGTGGACGTATCCAGCACGAGCATGATGTCGACGCCTTCGGCGTAGCGCTCGCGGATCACGTTGCGATCCTGGGGCCGGGCCAGTGCGAGGATGCCGAGGACCAGCGCCCCGACGCGGAGGAGAGCCGGAAGACCCCGCAGCCGCGCCCAGGTCGACGGCGGGACCTCGCGGACGGCCGCAATGTTGCTGTATCGCATGCCCTCGCGACGACGGCGGCTCCGCCACCACTCATAGCCGGCCAGGAACGGCACGAGCGCGAGCAGCCAGAGCCATTCGGGTTGTGCAAACTGCATGCGGGGAAAGATTCGGTGGGATCGGGATCGGCCGCTGATCGATGTGATCCGATGCTCGTCTCGGATCGCCGCGTCCGTGGATGCCGGCGCCTCGCGACGCCGGCCGGAGCGTTCATGCGCGCCTCGCTGGCGAACGTACGTTCGGAGGCATTAGTGCTCTACCGCCGGAGCCATGAATTGTTGCCGCACGTCCGGCTGCGCGTCCTGCGCTCCGCGGATCGTTACGCCGCGGAGAAGTCCGGATGACGGCGGACCGTCTCGACGAGCGAAGGCAAGATCTCGCCGGCAGGGCCGATCACCGTCTCGTGGATCTCGGAAGCGATCGCGCTGGCCTCCACGTTGATCTCGGCGACGTAGGCGCCCGCCTCGGCCGCGTGCAGCGGGATCCCGGCGGCCGGATACACCACCGCGCTCGTCCCGATGCTCAGGAACACGTCGGCGCGCTCGGCGGCTGCATGGGCGCCTTCCATGGCGCCGGCGGGGAGCATCTCGCCGAACCATACCACGTCCGGGCGGATGTACCCCCCGCAGCGAGGGCATACCGCGGCCCTCCTTTCCGCCGTCGGCTCGAGATCCGCCGGCTCGGCGGTCCGCTCGCAGTCGATGCAGTAGCTGCGCACCAGATTGCCGTGGAGCTCGATGACCCGGCGGCTGCCGGCACGCTGGTGGAGGCGGTCGACGTTCTGCGTCACGATGGTGACCTCGTCGATCATGTCCTCCAGGTCGGCCAGCGCCCGGTGTCCCGGGTTCGGCTCCTTCTCCAGCGCAATGCGGCGGCGGTGTTCGTACCATTTCTGGACGAGCTCCGGATTTTTCAGAAACGCGCGGACGTTGGCGAGCTCCTCCGGCTTGAACCGATCCCAGAGCCCGCCGGGATCGCGAAACGTCGGGATGCCGCTTTCGGCGCTGATGCCTGCGCCGGTCAGGATGCCGACGTGCCGGGCGCGCGCCAGGCGTCCCACGAGCTCCTCACTGAACGGTCGAGACATCGGTCGGATCGGGTTCTTCGGGCGGACGGAGCCGGCGCTCGACGTCGTGCACGATGCTTCTGGAGGTGCCGACGAGCCTTCGACCCTCGGAGGCCGAAGGCGACGCGTCGGCGAACTTTACGTAGTCGGAGGCGACGAGGACGTTGCGAAGCCGGGCCGTCGTTTCTTCGTCCGGCACGCCGCGATGCCGGAGCTCGCGCACCAGCTCTCCCGTCGTGCTTTCCATGGCCCGGACGTGCAGGCGGCGGGCCACGTACGTGCGAAGCAGGCCGGAGAGCTCGTCATAGAACGGCTGAATGTTTTCACGGACCGTCAAGTCCACGCTTTCGAGGGCGTCTAGCCGTTCGAGCGCTTCCCGCTCGGGCGGAACGGGCGGCGGCGCGGCGGCGGACGCTCCGTTCCTCCGGCGGCGTCTCAGATACAGCGCCGTCAGGACGGCCAGGATCAGCAGGGCCGCGGCGGCGAGGACGTACGGCCATCGGGGGGAAGGAAACTCGACCAGGGGGGCCAGATCCCTGATGTCCTCCGCGTCCTCCGGCACGAGGGAGATCACCGGCAGCCACGTCGGCTCGGTGGAGACGCTGAAGGTGTCTTCGCCGGCCGTGAACAGGACGGGGATGGGATCGACCCGAGCCGTGTCGAGGGCGAAAGTGGTGACTTCGTAGACGACGCTGTCCACGCGCTCGCCGCTGCGCTGAAAGCTCTCGCGCCCTCGAACGGCCAGCACTTCGATGTCTCCGAAGGTGAGCGACGAGGACGTGTCGAGCTCGGGGAACTGCGGCGACGCCGCAAATTCGTGGCGCGCCGTGATGGAGATGAGAAAGCGTTCGCCGACCGTGACGCTGTCCGCGTCCACGTGCAGGTCGAGGTCCTGACCGGTTGCCGGGAGCACGGCCAGCAGGGCGACCACGACGGCGGCGCAGCGGGCTTTCATCGAGACGTCCTGTTTCGGTGACGAAAAAATCGGATGAGGGGCTCCACGTAGCCTTCATCCGTACGGATGGGCACGTGGTCCATGCGGATGCGGCGGAAAAGATCCTCCGTGCGCGCCCGCCTGCGCCGCGCCCGGGCGGCAAAGAGCTCGCGCGTGCGAGGATGGCTGGTGTCCACGACGACGGTCTCGCCCGTCTCCGCATCCGTCAGGTCGATCAGTCCCATGGGAGGCAGTTCGTGCTCGCGGGGGTCTATGAGGTGAACGGCGATCGTGTCGTGCCGGCGGGCCACGACCCGAAGCGGTTTTTCGAAGCCCTCGTCCATGAAGTCGCTGATGCAGAGCACGATCGAGCGCCGATTCAGTACGTGCAGGACGTGGTTCAGGGCGACCGACAGGTTCGTTCCCTTCGACGCGGACTCGTGCGCGAACAGGTCGCGCAGCAGGCGGAGCACGTGACGGCGGCCCTTCTTCGGGGGGACGAACAGCTCGATTCGGTCCGAGACGAGGAGCAGGCCGACCTTGTCGTTGTTGGAAATGGCGCTAAACCCGATGACGGCGCAGATCTCCGCGGCCACTTCTCGCTTGAATTTCGACTGCGAGCCGAAATCCCCCGAGCCGGAGACGTCGACGACGAGCATGAGCGTCTGTTCGCGCTCTTCCTCGAATACCTTCACGTACGTTTCTCCGGACCGCGCCGATACGTTCCAGTCGATGCTTCGGATGTCGTCGCCGACCTGGTAGGGACGCACCTCTGAAAACTCGATGCCGCGCCCCTTGAAGGCGGAATGATATTCACCCCCGAAGACGTTATTCACCAGCCCCTTCGTGCGGATCTCGATCCGGCGGATCTTTTTGAAAAGCTCTTTGGGGATCATGAACCGGTTGGTGGTTAGGAG
>CAZXHQ010000078.1:0-3575 GCA_964640145.1 uncultured Rhodothermales bacterium
GCCAGCAGGCATAGTCGAACCGGCCCTCAATCGTCTGGACGACCGACAGATAGCCCGAGAAGAGATTCATGAGCGTAAAAAAAGACGGTACCGCCGCGGGCGGGATTTGCCGGCGACGACCTCCTTCGGCGCGGCGAGCCCTGTATGCTGCCAGGCGACCTCGAATGCGGCTGTGTTTGTCGCCGCGCGTTCGCTGCATCTGGCGAGGGCGGGGTTCGGCCATCTACTTGGAAGGATCTTCTCGCTGGGGGACGTGCACGGCCTGGCTTGATGGTGAGATCGTTTCCGGAATGCGCCCCACGACGGTCTCTCCCGCCCGCACGCGATCGCCGACGGAAATGTCGATTTCGACGTCCGGCGGCACGAGCACGTCCATGCGAGAGCCGAACTTGACGATGCCGAAACGATCGCCGGCTCTGACCACGTCCCCTTCCCCAACGTCATAGACGATGCGCCGGGCGACGGCCCCCGCAATCTGCTTGAAAAGCACCTGAATGCCGGAGGGATGGCGCACGCCGATCTCGGAACGCTCGTTCTGCTCACTGGCTTTCGGATGCCAGGCGACGAGGTAGTCTCCGGGTACATACTTGACGTACTCGACGCGCCCGTCGACCGGAATCCGGTTCACGTGGACGTTGAGCGGCGAGAGAAAGATGGAAACCTGCTTTGCCCTACCTTTGAGATAAAGGGGCTCGTCGACATCCTCCTCCACGACCACGACCTTGCCGTCGGCCGGAGCAAGCACGAGCCGCCCATCGGCCGCACCTGCCGGAGGCGTTCGCGCCGGATCGCGAAAGAAGTACAGGGTGAAGGCGAGCGCCAGACTCGCGAGCACGATCAAGAGAGTCCGCCACACCACGGCAAGCTGCAGGCCGACGATGACCAGGAGTACCGCCAGCAACACGGCGGCGCCGATGAGAACGTACCCTTCGCGTGCAAACATTGGAGCCTGCTGCCTCCGTTCTGTAAATAAAAAAGCCGGTCGGACGTCCGGCGAGCGACGAAACTCAGGCTCGGCTGCATCGTTGCACAGCCGCGCCATTGGGAATCAAGAACCCGCTCGTCATGCCGCGTGTTTCGTTCTACACGCTAGGATGCAAGCTCAATTTTGCGGAGACCAGCACGCTCGAACGGCAGTTCCAGGAGCGCGACTTCAACATCGTTGCGTTCGGCGAGCCCGCCGACGTGACGGTCATAAACACGTGCACGGTTACCAGCGAAGCCGATCGCAAGTGCCGCAACATCATTCGACGGGGGCTGCGGGCCAACCCCGACGCCTTCGTGGTCGTAACGGGCTGCTACGCGCAGCTTCGACCCGGGGAGATAGCGGACATCGACGGCGTCGACGTGGTGCTGGGGACGAACGAGAAATTCCGCCTCTTTCAACTTGTAAGCGAGTTCACGAAGCGCGAGCGGACGCAGGTGTCCGTCTCGTGCATCGACGAGACGACGGAATTCGGCGCGGCCTACTCGGCCAATAATCGTACCCGAGCCTTTCTGAAGGTGCAGGACGGATGCGACTACGGCTGCTCTTTCTGCACGATTCCTCTCGCGCGTGGTCGCAGCCGTTCGCAGCCTCCGGAAGCGGCCGCGGATCAGGCGCGGGAAATCGCCGAACGAGGCTTCAAGGAGATCGTGCTCACCGGCGTCAATATCGGACTCTACGGAGAGGAACACGACAGCTCGCTGCTCGAGCTCATCCGACGACTCGACCGGGTCGACGGGATCGAGCGCTACAGAATCTCATCCATCGAGCCGAACCTGCTGACGGACGACATCATCGATTTCGTAGCCGGCTCGGATCGATTCCAACCCCACTTTCATATTCCGCTGCAAAGCGGCGACGACTACGTGCTCGGTAAGATGCGCCGCCGATACCGCCGGCGCGTCTATGCAGACCGTGTGGCGCGCATCATCGACCGAATGCCGGATGCCGGCATCGGCGTCGACGTGATCGTGGGCTTTCCGGCGGAGGACGAGCCTCACTTCGAGAATAGCTATCGGTTCATCAACGACCTTCCCGTCAGCTATCTCCACGTCTTCACGTACTCGGAGCGGCCCAGGACGACGGCCGTCGACGATCCCGACCGGATGGGCGGAGAGCGCGTCCCCAAGCCGGAGCGATCCCGTCGAAGCAAGATGCTCCGCATTCTGTCCAGAAAGAAAGAAGAGGCGTTTTATCGCCGGCACCTGGGGGATCGTCGCCGGGTTCTGTGGGAGGGGTCCGACCGGAACGGCTCGATGCTCGGCTACACCGACAACTACGTCCGCGTCGAAGCCCCCTTCGATGCCGACAAAGAAGGAGTCGTCGAGCCTGTGCTCCTCGAGGCCTTGAGTGGCCGCGGCACCGTCCTGGCCGGCGACGGCGCGTTCGAACCGATCACCCTGTACGAGGAAGGCGGATGAAGAACCGCGCCCCGGCGTCGAATCGCCTCTCCGCGCCGTAGACGCACCGTCGCGCTCGACGATCCCCGTGCAGATCGCGAGACCCATCCACAGCGCGGCGGAGCGGCGCCGAGTCAGTTGCTCATAAGACGGTACCGTGTGTACGAAACGACGTTCAAGGTGGCAGCCAATATACGTGACTTCGGTTTCCACGCAAGTGTCGGGATTTCTTGCGTGTATGGGCCCTGGACCCGGCTGTGAACGGACCCGCCCGGACCGCTCCTCGCGCGTACGGGCGAACATCTTCGCCTCGTCGTGGATTTCAAGATAGAGGCTGCCGTGCACCGCCTCTAAATACGACACCGACAGCGAACAACTGACAGGGAAACGTCCACCAAGGCCATGGCTGACCTTCCACTTGACGGCATCACCGTCGTCTCCTTCGAAAGCCGGCTGGCCGACGAGACGGCATTGCTCATAGAAAAGCAGGGCGCACGCAGCATCTCTGCTCCGTCCATGCAGGAAGTGCCGCTGGATCGGCATAGCGACGTGTTCGAGTTCGGGGAGCACCTCTTCGAAGGCCGGATCGACGTCCTCATCCTCCTCACGGGCGTCGGAACGCGGATGCTTGTCGAGACGCTGGCCACGAAATACGATCACGACGCGATCGTGGACCGTCTGAGACGCGTGATCCTCATAGCCCGGGGCCCCAAACCGATACGGGCGCTCCGCGATCTCGGCTTACAGGCGGACTTGAAGGTGCCCGAGCCGAACACCTGGCGAGAGCTCCTGGAGGTCGTAGACGCTGCCGAACAGCTTCAGCCCATAGACGGCAAGAAAATTGCCATCCAGGAGTACGGCCAGCCGAACCCCGATCTCGTCGACGGCCTGCGGCGGCGGGGCGCGGACGTCGAACAGGTCTCTATCTATCGATGGGAGCTGCCCGATGATCTAGCTCCTCTCCGAAACGGAATGCAGGCCGTACTGGACGGGACGGCCAAGATTGCCCTGTTTACGAGCCGGACCCAGGCCGATCATCTGATGCAGCTGGCGCGGCGTGAGGGCGTTGCCGATAAGCTGAAGCAGGCGCTCAACGATGCCTTCGTCGGTTCGATCGGACCCGTCTGTTCGGAAGGATTACGCAGCCACGGCATTTCGCCCGACCTGGAGCCCGAGCATCCAAAGCTCGG
>CAZXHQ010000078.1:3675-7016 GCA_964640145.1 uncultured Rhodothermales bacterium
AGGTATAAGTTCCGCATTTCATAGGGGCGCTGGAAGTGTTCGTCGGTCAGGGTGTCGACGAAGGCGATCGCCTCGCCGGTGGACTTCATCTCGGGACCGAGCTCTTTGGGCACTTCGGGGAACTTGTCCCATGAAAACACGGGCTCCTTGATCGCGAAGCCGACGAGCGTCGACTCGAGCTGTCCGGCCTCCCGGAACTCCTTGAGCTTCCGCCCTAGCATCACCTTCGTGGCGATATTGGTAACCGGGATTCCCGTGGCCTTGGCGACGAACGGCACGGTTCGCGAGGCTCTGGGATTGACCTCGATGCAGAAGACGATCCCGTCCTTGATGGCCAGCTGCACGTTCATCAGCCCAACCACGTCGAGGCGCACGGCAAGCTCCTCGACGTACGTCGCAACCGTCTTGACGATGTCGTCCGACAGCGAATACGGCGGCAGAACGGCCGTCGAATCGCCGCTATGCACGCCCGCCGGCTCGATGTGCTGCATAATGCCGGCAATCCACGTCTCGTCTCCGTCCCGCACGGCGTCCACGTCCATCTCGATCGCGTTCTCCAGGAAGAGGTCCAGCAGGACGTTGTTGTCGGGGAAAATCTTCCAGATCTTCTTCGTGTACAGCTCGACCTCCTCCTTGTTGATGGCGATCCGCATTCCCTGCCCGCCGAGCACGTAGCTCGGACGGATAAGAATGGGATACCCGATCCGTTCGGCCGTCTCGACGGCCTCACGCACCGTGGTCGCCATGCCGTAGGGCGGATAAGGGATTTCCATCTCTTTCAGGATGTCGGAAAACTTTCCGCGACTCTCCGCCAGATCCATCATCTCGTATGACGTACCGAAGATGTGGATACCATGCTCGTGGAGCCGTTCGGCGATCTTCAGCGCCGTTTGCCCCCCCAGCTGGACGATGACGCCGGCGGCGCCTTCGTATTCGATAATGTCGAGGACGCGCTCCCAGTAGACGGGCTCGAAGTAGAGCTTATCGGCCACGTCGAAGTCGGTCGAGACCGTCTCCGGGTTGCAGTTCACCATGATGGCTTCGTAACCGAGCTCCCGGGCGGCATTGACGCCGTGCACGCACGAATAGTCGAACTCGATGCCCTGGCCGATGCGGTTGGGACCGCTGCCGAGAATGATCACCTTTTTCCGGTTCGACACGTCGCTCTCGCTCTCGCTCTCGTACGTCGAGTAGAAGTACGGTGTCTCGGCCGGAAATTCGCCGGCGCAGGTATCGACCACCTGGAAGGACGGCGTGACGCCCAGCGACTTTCGATACTCGCGCACGTTCATTTCCTCGTACTCGCCGTCGAGCAGAAAGGCGATCTGCACGTCCGAGAAGCCGTATTGCTTCACGCGTCGCATAAAGCCACGGTCCATTTCCTCGAGTCTGCACTTGCTGATCTCCGCCTCGATTCCGACGATGTCCTGGATCTGGTATAGAAACCACGGGTCGACTTTCGAGACGTCGGCGACCTCATCCACGGATGCACCTAGCTTAAAGGCGTTTCGAATCTGGAGCGTGCGATCCCAGTACGGTTTCTTGAGCCGGTCGCGAACCTCCTCGCGCGTGACGTTCTCCCTGTCGGCACCGAGCCCGTTGAAACCGATCTCCAGGCTCTGCCAAGCTTTCTGAAGACTCTCCGGGAACGTACGGCCGATGGCCATGACCTCGCCTACCGCCTTCATCTGCGTCGTCAGCTCCTCGTCGACGCCCTCGAACTTATCGAAGTTGAACCGGGGTACCTTGGTGACGACGTAGTCGATAGCCGGCTCGAAGCACGCACTGGTCGTACCGGTGACCTCGTTAGGCAGTTCGTCGAGCGTGTAGCCGGCCGCCAGGCGCGCGGCCACCTTTGCAATCGGGTAGCCGGTCGCTTTGGAGGCGAGAGCGGACGAGCGCGACACGCGGGGATTGATTTCGATGACGATCATCCGCCCGGAAGCGGGGTCGAAGGCGAACTGTATGTTGCATCCTCCAGCGAACGTGCCGATCGAGCGCATGGCGCGGATCGCCGCGTCGCGCATTCTCTGGAACTGCTTGTCGGTGAGCGTCTGCGCGGGCGCCACCGTCACGGAGTCGCCCGTGTGGACTCCCATCGGATCGACGTTCTCGATCGAACATATGATGATGACATTGTCGTTCGCATCACGCAAGAGCTCCAGCTCGTATTCCTTCCAGCCGAACAGGCATTCCTCCATGAGCACCTCGTGGACGGGTGAGAGCTCCAGGCCGCGCATGACCTTACGGTCGAATTCTTCCTGGGTCCATACGATGCCGCCGCCGGATCCGCCGAGCGTATACGAGGGCCGGATGACCACCGGCAGCCCGCCGAGATCCTGCGTGATCTCCTTCGCCTCGAGCAGGCTTTTCGCAACGCGGCTTCGACCCTGATCCAAGCCGATCTCGTCCATCAGATCCCGGAACGCCTGGCGGTCTTCGGTGATCTGGATGGCGTCGATGTCCACGCCGATGACCTCGACGCCCTTCTCCGTCCAGTATCCCTCCTCCTGCAAGGTCGTGGCGAGGTTCAGTGCCGTCTGTCCTCCCATGGTAGGCAGTACGGCATCCGGCCGCTCTTTCTCGACGATCTCCTTGATGGATTCCGGCGTAAGGTCTTGCAGGTAGATCTTGTCGGCCGTAAGCGGATCGGTCATGATCGTGGCCGGGTTCGAATTTACCAGGACGACCTCATACCCCTCGTCGCGCAAGGAGCGGGCTGCCTGGCTGCCGGAATAGTCGAACTCGCAGGCCTGTCCGATGATGATCGGCCCGCTGCCGATTAGGAGAATTTTGTGGATGTCTTCGCGCCTGGGCATACTCTGTCGTAATCAGGGATAATGCGGGTCTATCGGAGATGCACGAGAAGCGGATCAGGCCGTTATCTCCTTACGGACCGGCACGCCTCGATGCTCTTCGATATCCTTCAGAAACGCTTGGAAGAGGTAGTCGCTGTCGTGCGGCCCCGGAGAGGCTTCCGGATGGTACTGGACGGAGAGCGCCGCCCGCTTCGTAAACCGCATCCCCTCCACGGTGTGGTCGTTCAGGTTGACGTGCGTAATGTCGGCCTGATCGGCGTCGATCGATTCTTTCCGAACGGCAAAGCCGTGATTCTGCGTCGTTACTTCGACGCGTCCGGTCTCCAGGTTCTTGACGGGATGGTTCGCCCCGCGGTGTCCGACGAGCATCTTGTATACGTCAAAGCCGGACGCCAGCGCCATGAGCTGATGGCCCAGGCAGATGCCGAAGAGCGGGACGTCCGTCTCAAACGCGCTGCGTACCATATCAACCGAATCCGGCATGGCCCGGGGGTCGCCCGGCCCGTTGGAGAAGAAGAGCCC
>CAZXHQ010000078.1:7116-10665 GCA_964640145.1 uncultured Rhodothermales bacterium
GCGGAGATGATCGCGTTCATGACACCTCTGGAGCGGATGTGGCGTACGAGACGGCGCGTATCCACGCCGCTTATGCCGACGAGCTTATTTCGCCGCATAAAGCTGTCCAGCGACTCGTCGGCGAGCTGATTGGAGTAGCGCTGCGTAAACTGACGGACCACGAACCCGGCGATCATGGGTGATTTTGCCTCCATGTCAATGTCCATGGCGCCGTAGTTGCCGATGTGCGGGTAGGTCATCATCATGATCTGTCCGTGATAGGACGGATCGCTCATGATTTCCTGGTAGCCGGTCATGCTCGTGTTGAAGCAAAGCTCACCGCCCGTCTCGCCTTCGTACCCGATGCTGTAGCCGCTCACGACGATTCCGTCCGCTAGAGCAAGCTTGCACGGCGACGCGTTGGTGAGGGAATTATTCGTCGTCATTCGCTGTGAAGACTGATGCATGGCTGTCAAATGCACGGATATAAAAAAAGCCTCCCCGAAACTGGGAAGGCTCAGATTCGGGCGCCGGCCCGACCCGTACGAAAGGTCTCAGTGACTTGAAATCTGAATGCGGCAAGGTCTCTCGTTACTTGAGAAGCTAAAGCGAGCGGATCCGGCTGTGCGCTTTTTTTGCAAGTCGGTTTCGTAACCTGACGCCGGTCGTTCGGTTCCGAAAATAAGGAACGATCAATGCTGCCTCAATAATCTTCACGCCTATTTTGAGGATAAAATTCGCCGGGAGCGCTTGTATTCCCGTATACGGCCGCATCCGAACCGCTCCATGCAAACCGAGTTAAAACTATGCTTTAACCGCAGTGGGTATAGATGTCGCATCGCCGCACCCATCATACTGGCTCCGACTACCGCATCCGTCTGCTGACGTGCATGGCGGCGGCGCTGCTAGTCGCCGTCGGTGCCGTCCGCTTCTGGCCGGCCGACGGTGACGAGAATAGCGAGCGGCGGATCTACCGAACGTCCGAACGGGAGGTGATCCGCATCGATGAGACGCTTCCTACGCGTCAGCCCAACGCGCAACCCGCACCTCCCGCACCCCCTATTCCCGTCCTGGTGCCTGAGGAGTACGTGCTCGAGGAGCCGGAGCTGGATTTCGGCCAGGGCCTCCTTCCCATCGAAGCACCCGGCGAGGATCCGCTGTCGGCCGAAGGGGAAGCGGACGAGAGCTCCGCTCAGCCCGTCGGACCCACGGTCGGTCCCAAGACGGTGCGGTTTGTCGAACCCGAGTACACCCGGGAAGCGCGGCGGCGGCGCATTCGCGCGGAACTGGTCGTACGCGTCCTGGTCGACGCTCGCGGCCGCGTAGAAAGCGCAGAGATCATCGAGCGCTTCCTGCTCGACAGAAACGGGACGTCGAGGACGCCGGTCGAGATGCTCGGCTTCGGGCTTGAAGAGGCGGCGCTCTCCGCAGCAGATCGGTGGATGTTCAGGCCGGCTCGGAAAAACGGCGAGCCGGTAGCCAGCCATACGGAGCTGACGTTCACATTCGGGATCGATGCCTGACGGCGGCCCACCTGGTAGCGTATTTGCGAAGTGGTGTACGCTCAGATATCGACGTATTTAGCGTCTTCGACGTCCTCGTCCCGGCTCGTCTGGTCCGGCCCGTTGCGCTGCCACCCTGCGGGTTTTCTGCCGTCCGGATCCAGCCTCGAAGGTGATCCGTCGTTCGAAATAACGCGCACGAGGGATCGCACCGTCTTCAAGACGAAGAGGAGGACGATGACAAGGAAGAGAAGCTTTAGCAGCATATGTATCGCGAAAACCGGCAGCCGCGCAGATAACGGGTGCCGTCAGTCTTTTTCATCAAAAAACACCGGGCGGGCGGCCCGGTAACTACGTCGCGCGGCGCTAGCGCGAAGACCCAATCCGTCGAATGCGCTCTGGAAACGGTGCTTATCTTTGTTACGAAGATTACCCCGTCCATGTTCACGTTTAACGCGGGCTCTGCCCGGCGCGAGCGACGTAGTCGTCGTTGCTTCGGGCCCCTCACCGTCGTCGTGGGTCGGGCCGACGGTCCTCCTCGTCGACGATCGAGTAGGGGGTGCGGCGAACCGTCCCCGCATCCGGGCAGTCGCGCAGGAGCTCACGCACGGTCGCGTTGACGGGCGCCGGCACGTCGAGGTTGGGAGCGACGTCGGCCAGGGGCCGAAGCACGAAGCGCCGCTCGGGCATACGCGGGTGAGGAACGATCAGATCGGGCTCGTCAACGCGCAGGTCATCGAATAGAAGGAGATCCATGTCCAGCGTCCGAGGCGCCCACCGCGCCTCCACGCTTCGGTCGCGCCCGCGATCTCGCTCCACGCGCAGGCAGAAGGCCAGGAGCCCGCGGGGAGCGAGCGACGTCTCCACCTTCGCGACGGCGTTGAGATACGGCCGAACGGCGCCTCCGCCGCTCACGGTGTGCGCCTCGCTCTCATATACGCCGGAGACGGCCCCGATCCGAATGCCGTCGTGCGCCTTCATCCGGTCTATCGCATAGCGGAGGTGGGCGGCCCGATCGCCGACATTCGACCCGAGAGCAATATAGGCAGTCCGACCGCGGACCGATCTCGGCTCCACGTCACCCATGATATCCCCCGGTTCTGCGCCAGGACATGTAACGGTCCGATTCCTCTTGCTCCGACCCGGCACGCGGTAGAATCATACCGTTATTTAGCCTGTTTCAAAAGAAGGCAGGCGATGACTGCGTCGCCGCCGGCCCTTCCCGCCAGGGTTTTTTTGGTCACCAGTCAGAGTATAATGACATCAGGTTCAGCCAGCTTGACGCACGGTACCAGCGCCGGGGCGGATGCATCCCGGCCGCCTTCTTCCGGGCCCTACCGGCTCCTGATCGTCGATGACGACCCTGACATCGTTCTCGCGCTCGAAACGTATTTCAAAGAGGAAGGATTCGAGGTTGAATCGGCGCAGGACGGCGCCACGGCGCTCGAGAAGATGTCTCAGGATCCCGGTTTCGACCTCGTAGTGCTGGACGTCGTCCTTCCCGGCCTGAACGGCTTCGACGTACTGGAGAAGTCCCACGAACGGGGCCTTACCTCGCCGGTGCTTATGATGTCCGGACGCGGCGACCAGGAAAACATTCTGAAGGGTTTCGGACTGGGAGCGGAGGACTATATCGTCAAGCCGTTCGAGCCCGACGAGCTCTACGCGCGCACCGTTGCGCTCGTAGGCCGGCTCCACCGCACCGATGAGCTCCCGTCTCGCCATATGATTGGAGAGCGTACGATCGACTTCGAGGTGGGGTCGATCACGTGGGATGGCGGGAGCTATGACATTTCCGAGATGGAACTCGACATCCTCCGATGCCTCGTGGAGAATCTGGGGTGCGTCGTCACCAAGAGACGGCTGCTTCGCGAGGCGTGGCAGATAGATGACCATTTGATCGCCCATACGATCGATCCGGATATCGCCATCGACCGGATCGACCGGTCCGTGAATTCGCTACGCGGTAAACTCGAGCCTGCGCCGTCGAAGCCGGAGTACATTCACACCGTCTACGGGTTGGGATATCGTCTTTCCGCGTAAGACGCCAGGGCGGGAGAACACGGCG
>CAZXHQ010000079.1:0-6231 GCA_964640145.1 uncultured Rhodothermales bacterium
GATCCGCGTTTTTCCGCAAACGTCCTGTACAACACCGCCGAGTGGAGGCCACGCCCACCCGGAACCGACGAGCTCGACCCGGTCGGCATCATCCAGACGGGCTGGTTCGAGATGCCGGACGGCTCGATGCGAGCGGGGCTCGACACGCGCGAGGGGCCCATTCAAACCTGGAACGGGACGAAGACGGGCTACAACCTGCGGAAATTCGTAGACAGGGACCTCTTGCCGGACAGAGAGCAGCAATTCAATCCCTGGCAGTTCCTGCGCTACGCCGAGGTGCTGCTCAATTATGCGGAGGCTGCGGCCGAGCTCGGGCATACGGATCAAGCCGCTTCGGCGCTGAATGAAGTCCGGGCGCGGGTGGATATGCCGGCTGTGCCCCCCGACGGAGGTCCGGGCCGAACGCTTCTCGAGCGCATCCGCCAGGAGCGAGAGGTCGAACTGGCCTTCGAAGAGCACCGCTACTTCGACGTACGCCGCTGGATGATCGCGCCGGAGGTGTATACAAACGGTCACGGCATCCGGGTCACCGGCCATCTCGACCCCAACGGGGAGCCGCTCATCTTTTCGGGCCAGGAGAACCGATATCGCTACGAGTACGAGGTCATCGAGGTAGACGAGCGCCAGTGGAACGACCGAGCGTACTTCCTGCCGATCCCGCAGGACGAAATGGACAGAAATCCCGAGCTCGTACAGAATCCGGGGTATTGACCTTCGTTCGTCTTCGCGCGGCGGGCGGCATCTCGTCTTCGGGCGGCGCGCGGCATCTACGTTGCCCGCCGCCCGAAGAGCGGACCGGTGCGCGGGCACACCGTCTTTCGCTTGCGGCGGACGCGCGGATCTTGCTTAATCCTGGGCGGTAGCATATAGCGGCCTTTCGGCGCATCGGACGTCTCAGCGGCTTGGTCGCCAGTCTCCATACAGCCCCATTTCGTCTTCCTTCTATCGTATGCGTACACCGCGCGGTCCAACCGGATTTCTGATCGCCTCCTTTCTCGTCCTGGCGCTATCTATGCAGGCCTGTTCCGGTCCCTGGCTGCGAGTCCGGCACGTGCCGGAAGACGGCTACCAGCAGACGATCAACTACCAGTTCCAGGCGCGCGTCCATGACGATGACGACGGCATCTGCCGCATGATGGTGGTACGCGTCAAGGCGCTCAACAAAATGTACTCGAAGCAGGAGCCTCCGCCTCGCCTGCAGCTATTTGACGACGACTGCGCAAGCCCGCTCCGGTTCGAACGAGTCCAGTACGTCGCCACGGAAACGGGCGAACACGTGCGGCTGTCCGGCACCGACGTAGTCCGCTTTCTCAGCGACTACTCCCGCCTCGAGGACGAGCTCATCGGCTGGCTCTGGCGCGAGGGCGTAATCTAGACGTGCAAGGGTTGAACCGGCCGGAGCACGCCGAACATCCGGTTGCGAGCCGGGAGCCACGCAGCCACGCCGGTATTCTGTACGACGGGCTTTGTGGTCGTTTGCCGACCCGCCAGTCGGCGGGCGGCAGTTTGGGGAGAAGCATTCCGGGCCGCTACATCGCCACCGCTTCCCGATTGTACTTTTCCCGATACTCGACAGGCGTCAAGCCGGTGATCCGGCGGAAGACGTTGCGGAAGGATTTGGTGTCGGAATAGCCTACCTCGTACATGACTTCGCTGACGTTCTTGCGGCTGGTCTCGAGGCTCTTCTTGGCCGCTTCGACTTTGACGCGCTGGATGTATTCCACCACGGTATTTGCCGTGGCCTTCTTGAATCGCCGTTCCAGCGTTCTACGGCTTACGGCCAGGCGATCGGCAAGATCGTCCACGCGGATGGCTTTCTCGTAGTTCGCTTCGATGAATTGCTGCGCCTGGATGACTTCTTCATCCTCGTGATCCTTCTGCCCCTCGAACATGATGAAGGCGGACTGGCTGTCCCGGTCGATGTCGATGGCGAAGGCTTTCGACGCCAGCACGGCCACCTCGCGGCCCGCATGCTTTTCGATCAGGTGCAGGAGCAGATTCAGGAAGGCATAGGCCCCCCCGCTGGTGTAAATGCCGTCCTCCTCCGTCATAATCCGCTCGTCCACCAGATCCACGTCCGGAAAGCGCGTCCGGAAATCGTGAGCGTGCATCCAGTGGGTGGCGCACCGTTTTCCCTTGAGCAGTCCCGTGTAGGCCAGGAAGAACGCGCCGACACAGAAGCTCGCCACTTCGGCGCCGGACTTGTACTGCTCGACGATCCACGGCACGAACGCCCTGTTGCTCTCGAAACCTACTTCGGGATCGTCGTGGATGGCGGGAATGACGACCAGATCGGTGCGCTCTACCTCCTGGATCAACCGATCCGGGCGCACGGAAAACAGTCCGGTCGTCTGCAGCGTCTCGGCCTCGAGACCGACCAGATGCACGTCGAAGGCGGGCCCTCTTCCCATGTTGGCCAACATCTCGTTGACCTGCATAAAGATCTGGTGCGTCGCGCCGATATTGACGACGCTGGCATGACCTCGCGGTACGAGGATGGAGACGTGTTTCATGCTGATATTCTACGCCATGCTATTGTCGGGATCAACCCGCGAGAGCGGACCCAGGAGCTGGTCGGAGCAGATACGGGAGCAGGACGGCTAGCTGCAGGCTCGGGCTTTCGAACTCGAGAGCGGCTATGCGCTGGAGACGCCCTCCACTTGAAAGCCGCCTTCGGATACGCTCACCGCGACGGGGGCCGGCACGGGGCGGCCGATCAGCGCCGCGGCGCGCGTCGACGCCATTTCCCAGGCCGTCTCGAACGGCACGTCGCAGTGCAGCGCCGCATTCAGCACCGCCCGGTCGAGCGTCAGCGCGGATCCCGCGAGGTTTTTTTGCCCCGGCTTGTGGACGCGCCCGTCGGAAGAAACCACGACGGCCTCGCCGCCGAGCTCGTACCGGCCCGGACCGGCATCCGCGGCCGCCATGGCGTCGGTGATCAGGATGGACCGATCGGGACGTTTGGCGCGGAGGAAATTCTTGAGCGTGTAAAAGGGGATGTGATGGCCGTCCGCGATGAAGCTGGCGAATAGCCGGTCGTCGGCCAGCTGGGCCTGCACGTAGTTGTCCAGCCGGGGAAGGTGCTGGTGAGACCCGTTGCCGAGGTGCGTGCTCAAGACCGCGCCTGCGTCGACGGCCTCCGAGAGCCGTTCGCCGGAGGCCTGCGTATGTCCGATCGCAACCCGGCAGCCGCAGGCCGATGCCTCCGCGATCAGCTCGAGCGTGCCCGGAAGCTCCGGCGCCAGCGTCAGCAGCAGAATCCGATTGCCGCTGGCCTCCCAAAGCCGGTAGAACAGGTCGGGCAGGTCCCGCGGGGACCGGCAGTACGCTTTCGGATGGGCGCCGCGCGGTCCGTCCTCCTCGGAAATGAACGGGCCCTCGACGTGCAGCCCGGGGAAGGTTTCTTCGAGCGCAGGTCGATCCGACAGCGCGGCGCGAAACGCTTGCGCCCGCGCGACCATGCGGTCCGCGTCGTCCGTGATGAAGGTGGGCAGGGCCGCAACCACCCCGCGCCGCCGGAGCGCCCTCCCCACCTCGAGAAAGAGCTCCGCATGCAGGGACGCGGCGCCGCCATTGAAATCGTGGCCGGCGTACCCGTTCAGCTGGAGGTCGACGAGGCCCGGTCCCTGGTAGCGACGCGGGATGCCCGGCAGTGCTTCCTCACGATCCACGGTACGCTCGACGGTTCGTGAGCATCGAGGCGGATTCGGCGTCCAGGAAGACATGGCAGTCGACGTGGCGCTGCAAGATCGACGCAGGGACGTCCGGCGTCACCGGACCCTCGAGGGCATTCCGGACCGCTACCGCCTTCCGCCGGTCGGGCACCGTGCAGACGATCACGTTCGACCTCATGATCTGGCGGATCGACATCGACACCGCTTCCGTGGGGACGTCTTCCAGACGATCGAACCAGCCTTCTCCCATCTGCTGTCGCCGGCATCGCTCGTCGAGCTCGACGAGCAGGTACGGCGCCTCGGCGTCGAAATCGGCAGGCGGATCGTTGAAGGCGAGGTGCCCGTTTTCACCGATTCCCACGAAGGCGACGTCGACCGTCTTGCCGTCGATCTCGGCGCCGAGCCGGCGAATCTCGGCGGCAGGATCGTGATCGGCGTCGATGTATTGAAATGCCTCGATCGGTACGGGCAGCCGCTCCACAAACCGCTCCCTCAGATATTTGCGAAACGAGGCGGGATGGTCCGCGGATAGACCCACGTATTCGTCGAGATGGAAAGCGGTGACTCGAGACCAATCGACGTCCTCCGTGGTGACGAGCGCCTCGAGCATCTCGAGCTGCGACGTGCCGGTCGCCAGCACGATGCAGATTTCGGGCTTGGCCGCGAGCGCGGATTGGAGGGCGGCGGCACCCGTCTCGGCAGCGCGCCGCGCCATTTTAGTCTTGGTATCGCTGACGATTACGTGCACGGAGGATCGTGGGGTTGGGTGGGACGGCCGGACGTGTCGGCGCGATTGCAGGTAACCGGCCGACCTTGTAGGTTGGGGGTTCAAAACCCCAATAGCAAATCTCGAGGGGATTTTCCGCGCGGGCGCAGTCCGGATTGCACGCGCCGCGGCGCACCCGAGCGCGTGTATGCAGGATGCCATCGGTCTCACCTGGGTTGACTGGTCCGTCGTCGCCGTCTATCTGATCGGGATCACAGGCGTCGGCATCTGGGCCTCCCGGCGCGTCCACAGCGCGGCGAGCTTCTTCATCAGCGACCGGCGGTCCGGACATCTGATGATGATCTTCTTCTCGTTCGGGACCGGCACGCATTCGGACCAGGCCGTCGGGGTTGCGGCCAAGTCGTTCACGTCCGGGGCGTCGGGGATCTGGTATCAGTGGCTGTGGCTGCCGGTGACCCCCTTCTACTGGATCATCGCACCGCTCTTCCGGCGAACGAGGGCCGTCACGACGTCCGACTATTTCGATTTTCGCTACGGCCCGAGCGTGGGGGCTCTCTACGCCGTGGTGGGCATTATGCAACTGATGGTTACCATCGGCGTCATGCTGCGCGGGGCCGGCGCGCTCATCGACGCCGTCTCTGGCGGCACGATACCCAACGACGTGGCGATCTGGGCGATGACCGTGATGTTCGTGATCTACGGCGTCGCCGGCGGTTTGAACGCGGCCATCGTCACGGATCTTATTCAGGGAATCCTCACGGTGATTCTGTCCTTCCTCATTTTGCCCTTTGCGCTCGACGCGGTCGGGGGGCTCGACGGACTGCGGGCGATGGTCGCCGATCCGACCCTGTTCGAAGTCGTGGCGCCCGGTGAGATCGGCGTTTTTTACATCACGGTCATCGCCTTAAACGGACTCGTCGGCTGGGTGACGCAGCCGCACAGTCTGGCAACGTCGTCGGCCGGCACGTCGGAGCTGGAGGGACGCGTCGGCGTCACCGGTGGAAACATGGTCAAGCGCGTCTGCACGATCGCCTGGGTGCTGACGGGCATGGTGGCCATCGGGCTCTACGCAGGGGAGGACATCCACATCGACTACGTGTTCGGATTGATGGCCGGCGATCTGCTTCCCGCCATCGGCCCCGGCCTCATCGGCCTGTTCGTCGCGTCGCTCCTGGCCGCGGTCATGGGCTCGTGCGATGCCTTCATGGTGACGTCTTCGGCCCTGTTTACCCAGAACATCTATCGCCGCTTCTGGGTGACGGACAAACCCGATCACCATTATGTGTGGGTAGGAAGGGTGACGGCGATCGCCGTCGTGCTGGTGGGAATCTACTTCGCGTTTGCATTCGCCAGCGTGGTCGAAGGACTCGAAGTCTTCTGGGCGATGCAGGCCATGATGGGGATCGCCTTCTGGGCGGGACTGGTCTGGCGCCGGGCCACGCCGGCCGGAGCCTGGGCAGGCGTGCTGGCGGCCTACTTCGTCTACCTCGCCACGAGCGACCTGTCCGTATTCGACGTTCCGCTCTGGACCTTCAGCGACGTTGCCGTGCCCTATCTGCCGGAGTGGATGCTCTGGGAAGGCCGTCTCTATCTTCCCTGGCAAATGACGCTCTACCTGCTGGCCGGATTGGCGGCGACCGTGGTCGTGAGTCTGTACACCCGTCCGGTGGACGAGCGGCGGCTGGACCGGTTCTACGCCTGCCTGCGCACGCCCGTGGGACCGGAGGAAGAGGAGACGGCGCCCTTCACGCTGCCGGAGGGCAGGGAGCCCACGCCCCGCCGGCCGGTTTTCAAGCACCCCGATTTCGAGATTCAGCGTCCCAGCTGGAT
>CAZXHQ010000079.1:6331-10652 GCA_964640145.1 uncultured Rhodothermales bacterium
TTCTCGGGTTGACCGCTGCGCACGCTGTTCCGAGCCGCCACGCCCACCAGAACGGCCATGATCCCCTGGCGCAGATCGGCGGATTGATTGAGCGGGTCGGGCTCATTGCGGCCCCCCTGGAAGGTCCGGTCCCTCAGTCGTACGTCGGCCCCACCGTGTCCGCCCGCGGCATCGGGAATTTCGATCAGGTGCGTCTCGCCGAAATTGTCGGTGAGGCGGATGGTTGTGTAATCGGGGACGTCCCACGGCTGCCGGAGCTGAACCCACATTTCGAGGCGACCTTCCGTGCCGTTGAGGGCGACGCGGTAGCCCTCGTACGGCGAATAGGTGGTGCACGAATAGCTGACGTGGACTCCGTTCGCATACGTGATCTGGGCCGCCATCTTGTCGAAGATGTCGATCTCCTCGTCCCAGACGCACCCGTCGCGGATATACCCGTCGTGATGTTCGTGGGCTACGTAGAGGTCCATGTAGTATTCGTTCTCGGTGATGTCCCAGTAATGCGCGCAGCCGTTCCGGTGAGGGCAACCACGACACTTCGCGCCGCGGAAGTCGTTGTTGCGGCCGTAATATTCCAGCGCCGCAGAGCCGAATACTTCCTCCGGCTCCGAGTTCAGCCACCAGTTCAGCAAGTCGAAATGGTGGCACGCCTTGTGGACGTAGAGGGTACCGGAGTATCGCTCCTTGCCGTGCCAGCGGCGGAAATACTGTGCGCCGTGGTGCACGTCGAGGTACCAGTGAAGGTCGGCGGACGTAACGCGCCCGATGCGGTTCTCGGCCAGCAGCTCCTTCATCTGCAGGTCGACCGGTGAATAGCGGAGGTTGTGGGTCACGATCACTTCGCGGCCCGTACGCTGCTGGGCGTCGATGATCGCCTGCGCTTTGCGTTCGTCGGTTGTAATCGGCTTCTCCGTGATGACGTCGCAACCCATCTCCATGGCGCCGATGATGAATCGGTCGTGCGTGGAGTCGACGGTCGTCACCGTGACCACGTCCGGATCCGACTCTCGCACCATCTTCTCGAAGTCGGTGAACGTCGGGCAGTCCGCCCCCATGCGCTCCTTGGCGAAGGCCAGCCGGCCGGGGTTTACGTCGCATAAGCCGACCACCTCCACGGTGCTGCCGTAGTCCTGCACCACAGGCCGCCCCCACATGCCGATGCCCCGGCTTCCGGTGCCGACGAGCGCCATGCGAAGCTTCGCCGCGCTGCTTTGCGGAAAGAAGGTAGAGGGCCGGGCGAACAGCGCCGCGAGAAGGGCGCTGCCCCCGGTCTGGAAAAAATCGCGCCGGCTGATGGACATCACGCGTGGTAGGATCCGATGAGCGGTATCGACTTGTGGGAATATAACGAGCGACGAGGTCTCCGCCGTCGACTCCGCACGAGGAGGATCTGGAGCGCACTCGATACGAAGAGCCTACACCGATAGATATGCGATCACGGCCCCGAGACCCACGTAAAGTCGAGCAGGGGTGAGAGCTCCGGCCATCGCTCGCCGAGACGCTGGCGCACGCCCTCAGCCAGCGCGCGGGAGGTGGAGTCCAGCGAAACGGTTCGGTCAGGCGGCTCGCGCACGAAGATCTCGGCCAGGAGCACAGGGGGCCGGGCCGGCTCGGTCTGCATGAATTCGGCCCGGATATACTCGGGCTGAACGTTTCGCACCGAGATCTCACGTTCGATGGCGGCGGCCACGTCATTGACCAGCGTACGCCGGTTCAGGTGCACCGGGTCGCGAAACTGTATGATGAGCAGGCCGGCCAGGAGGACAATCGAGATTGCGAGTCCCACCGGAAAGAGGAGCCGGCCGCGTTCTCCGCGGCGAATCCCCTGGTGCGAAAGGCCCAGGAGGCGAAACGTGACCGCGCCGGTCAGGTGAATGCCGACGAGCTGGAGGGCCAGGATGAACGACGCGCTTCCGACCATGTCCCATCGCCCCAGCGCGGTCGCCATGCCTGCGAGCCCGGCGGGCGGTGCCAGAGAGGCGGCGACGAGCAGTCCGACCGCCGCCCCTGAAACGAGGCTGCTTCGCTCGGAGGTGAGCAGGAAGAGCGCGCCGGACGCACCGGCCACCAGGGGGAGGATCACGGCGACGGCAGATATCTGGCTCTCTTCGATCATGCGCGCGGAAGGCGCCTCCGGGCCGAGCATCAGCGTCAAGGCGAAGGTCACCGCGATCGTGACGGCGAGCGCTACGACGTAGCGGAGGATGCTCTGTCGGAGGAGGATCTTCTCGCCCGAGGCCGTCGCGATGGCCGAGTTCATGGCCGGACCCGCATACGGGGCCACGAGCATGGCCGCCGTGAGAAGGTACACGCTGCCCACGTACAGACCCACCCACACGACCGCGCCGGCCGCGGCCGCATACCCGAGAAAGCCCGGCCACGATCCGACGCTCTGGTGACCCGCCAGAAAGACCTCGATGGGACTCAAGAACTGTACGTCCGTGACCTGCTTCGCCGCTTCCGACGACGGGGGCTTCAAGGCGAGAACGCCCATCGGATAGAAGGAAATGTGTACGTCGCGCAGCCGCTCCACCCGCTCCACGAAGGTCTCCACGCGCCGGTTGGAAAGGTGCGTGATGACCACGTCTACCGGCATGCCGTCCCGCTCGCCTTCCATCGATGCGGTGCTGATCGCATGGGCCTCCGCCGCAAATTCCTTGACTTTGGAGCCGTAACCGAGAGGTACCTGTACCAGTATCTGTCGCATGGGTCTGTTTCGTGCTGATGTGCGTCGTTGATGCCGAGCCGTCCGTCGACCCCGGAAAGCCGCCGGGCGTTTCGACCGGAAGGGGAAAAGAACGTAAACGCCGTTTCGCACGGCCCACCCATCTACTGCGATGTCTGCGGATCTTCGACAGGGTCTGCCGTTATGCATTAAACACTAGACGACATCAGCACGTGACCGAAACATGGGCGTAGATCCAGGAAACGTCGATTTGCGATCTGTGCCGGCCGCGGAACGGAGACGAGTTCGTCGCCGCGCCCGACGAGGGGAACCGGCAGCTTTCGATGTGACGGCCCGGCTTATGATCTTTGTCGCCCTCTTGACGCTCACCGCGGTCCCTACGGAGGCGCAGACGGCCGCCTTCCCCTCCTTCGAGGTTCACGTCATCGACCAGGTCGGCAGCAAGTTAGGGCAGACGGGCCTCGTGGATGTCGATCGCGACGGCGATCTGGACTGGGTGGCCGGAACTGCCAGCCATTCCGACAGCACGATCTGGTGGTGGGAATATCGGTCGCCGGACGAATGGATACGCCACGATCTCGGCAAGGGGTACACCGACGTAGGCGGCGCCCTGCACGACGTCGACGGGGACGGAGACCCCGACATGCTTGCGGGCGGCGTATTGCTTCTCAACACGGGCCGCCCGTCCACGGAGCCCTTCGAGCCGTACCGGGTCGGCACCATCCATTCTCACGATACCGAGTTTGCCGACGTCGACGGTGACGGCGACGTGGATGCCGTCGCCAATTCGGATGCCTCCGGACTCTACTGGTACGAGATCCCGGACGATCCCACCGGCCCCTGGCCGTCGCACCTGATCGCCTCCGCCGAGGAGCATGAGATCCACGGCGGCGTATCGCCCCAGGCGGTCGGCGACATCGACGGGGACGGGGACCCGGACGTCGTAACCGGACGCGGCTGGTACGAGAACGCCGACGGCGACGGCCGGTCCTGGATGCTGCACGAGAACATCGATTTCGGCGAAGCCGACCGCTACGGGATCTCGGTACGGACCTGGGTCGGCGATCTCGACGGCGACGGCGACGCGGACGTCGTGCAGTCCGAAGCCGACAATCCCGACGGCCGCGTGGCATGGTTCGAGAATGACGGCGGCGGAACCTGGACGCGCCACATCGTACGCGATAAGGGCGGAGGGCAGGACTTTCACGGTCTCGCCGTGGCCGATTTCGACCGGGATGGGGATCTGGACCTCTTCGCCTGCGGAGGACCGCTTTCCGCCGGCGACAGATACGAGAACATTATCTGGGAAAATACGGCCGGTCCGGGACGCCGTCCGACTTCGCAGGCGTGGACCGAGCACGTCCTGATCGATAAGCCCTGCCACGAGCCCGAAGCGGGAGACGTCGACGGCGACGGCGACGTGGACATCGTCGCTAAGCCATGGTCCACCGGCAACGAACACTATTTCCTGCGTAACATGCTGGTGGAGCAGGGGCGGTGAGACCGGAGATACGTGGCGCAAGGCGTGGGTGCACTAGCCTCAATTTCCCCTGGCGACCGGCACGCTCGAAATGATACGCGGACGGTTTCCAGCCGTCCCGGAAACGGCTTTCCGATCTGGAAAATTGACTCACG
>CAZXHQ010000080.1:0-2125 GCA_964640145.1 uncultured Rhodothermales bacterium
CTTCGTTCAGGCGCGATGCGTCCATGCTAAGCAGCCGCGGCGTCGGTGCTACACGGTACACGCTCGGCACGCGGCCGCGCGCGACGCCTCATGCTCGCTCGGCAAGCTCGGTCCACCGTTCGAGATCGTCTTCCAGCTGTCGTGCCATCTGTTGCAGCTCCACCGACAGGCGCGCCACCTTCTCGAAGTCCGCCGGCGACGCTTCCAGCTCGGCCTCCATCTCGGCCTGGCGCGCCTCGGCCCGCGCGATGCGCGCCTCCACCGCCTCGAGCTCGCGCCGCTCCTTATAGGACAGCTTCCTGGAGGATGTCCCGGCCGGCGCCGGGTCCGACGCGGGCGGTTCGCGCGGCGGGCTGGACGATTCGCCGCGCTCCGCTTCCTCCTCCCGCTCGCGAAGGTCCAGGTAGGCGCTGTAGTTGCCGGGCATCTTCCGGACGGATCCGTCTCCTTCCAGGCGGAAGACGTGCTCTATCGTTCGGTCCAGGAAATACCGGTCGTGCGACACCGTAATAAGGCAGCCGGGAAACGTATCGAGATAGGCCTCGAGTGCCACGAGCGTCGGGATGTCGAGATCGTTCGTGGGCTCGTCCAGCAGAAGGACGTTGGGTGCGCTCATGAGGATGCGCGCGAGGTAGAGCCGGCGGCGCTCGCCGCCCGAGAGGAGCCCGACCGGCATGTATTGCCGGTTCTTCGGGAAGAGGAACCGCTCCAGCAGCTGGCTCGCCGAGATCGTCGTGCCGTCGGCGGTCACCACGCGCTCGGCCACGTCCGTCACGTACTCGATCACGCGCTTTTCGTCGTCGAGGGTACGGCTCTCCTGGTCGTAGTAGCCGATCACCGTCGTCGAGCCGCGTTCGATTCGCCCGGCGTCGGGCTCCAGGCGCCCGGCGATCATCTCCAGGAGCGTCGTCTTTCCGCTTCCGTTCGGGCCGATGACGCCGATCCGGTCGTCGCGCGTAAAGATATGAGAGAAGTCCTCGATCAGAACGCGATCGCCGAATCCCTTCGACACCGCTTCGAGCTCGACGACCTTCTTGCCGAGCCGCGTGGCGGGCGCATCGACGGTGATCTCGCGGTCGTCCTGCTTTAAACGCGTCTCCCAAATGAGCTCTTCCGCCCGGTCGACGCGCGCTTTCGCCTTGGTCGTTCGCGCCTTCGCGCCGCGCCGCAGCCAGGCCAGTTCGCGTCGAGCCAGGTTCTCCCGCCTCTGGGCCTCGGCCTCCTCACGGATCGACTGGGCCTCCTTCAGCTCCAGATATCTGGTATAGTTGCCCTCGAACCGCTGCGCCGTGCCGTCCTCGATCTCCAGCATCCGGTCGGTTACGCGGTCCAGAAAATACCTGTCGTGCGTAACGATGAGCAGGGCCCCGGTGTAGGCGGCGAGATAGCCTTCGAGCCAGGCGATGGTATCCGGATCGAGGTGATTCGTGGGCTCGTCCAGGATGAGAAGATCCGGACGGATGACGAGCGCCGCGGCCATCGCCACGCGCTTCCGCTGCCCGCCGGAGAGCGCGGCGACCCGCACGTCGGGGGCCGTCAGGCCGAGCCGGTCCAGAATGGCACGCACGTCGGCTTCCAGGCCCCATCCGCCCGTCACGTCGAGCCGGTGCGAAAGCTCGGACACCCGCGCCAGCAGCTTCTCATCTGCGGAGCCGGTTTTTTCCAGAGCGAGGACGGCCTCCTCGTAATCGTGGAGCAGGCGGAGCTCCGGCTCACCCTGGTCGAAGACGGCGTCGAGGACCGTCCGGCCCGAATGCAGGTCCGGATTCTGCGGCAGGTACGCCAGGCGAATGCCCGCCGGCATGACGACCCGTCCGTCATCCATCGTTTCCTCGCCCGCGAGGATCTGAAGCAGAGTGGTCTTGCCGGAGCCGTTCTTGCCGATCACGCCCATCTTGCCGTCGGATTCGAGGCTGAAGGAGACGTCCCTCAGCAGCGGCTCGATGCCGTAGCTCTTGGAAATGGATTCTGCGGAGAGAATGGTCATGAACGAGAAGGCCGGTCGGTCTCCGGAACGCCGGCGCGGTGTAGAGACCGGCACCGGGCACGCACAGGAGGGAAATGTAACTGCATCGTTTCTCCGACGGCAGAACGAACCCAACGTTCCACGCGAACCATGTCGGGT
>CAZXHQ010000080.1:2225-7664 GCA_964640145.1 uncultured Rhodothermales bacterium
TGCTGATCGCCGTCCTCTGCGGGGCCGGACGCGTCGCAGCCCAGGACGATGCCAGGGCGTCCGGCAAGCGCTCGGCCGGCGAAGCCGGACCGGAACACCAGGTCCTCGATCGGGCGCGCGAGTCTCACGATTTGGTGAGCGGCGGCACTGCGACGCTCAGGCCTGGCGACAGGTATAAGGCCGGCGCGCTGAAGCGGCGGTTGTTCGGAAACGCATACCGCGACGTATGGACCATGCCGCTCGAGGTGCCGATCATCGACCTCGATAAGACGGCCGGAGGCCTCACGCCGATCCGGCGAGGCGGCGGCATGCAGACGACCTCGCTGCATCTCGAGGGCGGCGACGGGCACTTCTACCTCCTTCGGTCCGTCGACAAGACGGCCGCGCGGTCGCTCCCGGAGGGGTTCCGAGGCACGTTCATCGAAAGCGTTGTCCAGGATCAGATTTCCTCGCTCAACCCCCTGGGGTCTGCCATCCTGCCGCCGCTGGCAGAGGCGGCCGGCATCTTGCATCGTCAGCCCACGCTCGTCGTCATCCCGGACAGCCCCGCACTCGGGGAATTTCGCGAAGAGTATGCCGGCATGCTGGCGTGGTTCGAACGAAAGCCCGATGAGGATCAATCCGACGAGCCTCGGTTCGGATACTCGAAGAACGTCGTCGGCTCGGAGAAGATTTTCGAGAACATGCTCGACGACAACGACGAGCGGGTAGACGAGCGGGCCTACGCGCGAGCCCGCCTCTTCGACATGCTCATCGGCGACTGGGACCGGCACGACGATCAATGGCGATGGGCCGAGTTCGACACGAAACACGGCATCCGCTTCGTCCCCGTTCCGAGGGACCGCGATTTCGCCTTCGTGAAGTTCGACGGGCTCATGAACAAGATCGGCCGCATGTCGGGCGACATGATGCTTCGCAGGCTGGTCGATTTCGACGACGACATTCCCGACGTGCTGGGGTTGAACTGGCAGGGGTCGAAGCTGGATCGCCGGATCACGCCCAGCCTTACGCGGGAGGATTGGGTCGAGTCGGCCGACAGCCTGGCGCTCGCACTCACCGACGAGGTCATCGACGAAGCCGTCCGCATCTGGCCGGATTCCGTATACGAGAAGATCGGGCCGATGACGGCCCGAGCTCTGAAATCGAGACGCGACCGTCTGCCGTCGGTCGCCTCGGAGTACTACGATCTGCTGACCGAAACCGTCGACATCGTCGGGACGGACAAGCACGAGCGGTTCGAGGTGTCGCGGCTCAATTCCGACGAGACCCTCGTCGTGGTCCTCAAGACGAAGAAAGAAGGGGACGTCGTGCGAGAGCTTTCCCGGCGCGCCTTCCGGCACGATGAGACGGACGAGATTCGTCTCTACGGGCTCGGAGGCAACGATCAGTTCATCCTCGAAGGGGAAGCCGGCGACGGCGTCCTCATCCGCATTATCGGAGGGGAGGGCGGTGATGCGTTCATCGACCGCTCGAAGGTCGCGGGCGCATCGCGCCTGACGCGGTTCTACGACACCGTCGAACATACGACGGTCCAGCCGGGTGACGAATCGAGGATCAGGCTCTCCTCGAATCCGCTCATCAACAGCTATGAGCCGAAGCGATTCGAGTTCCACACCATCGCCCCCGTGGCCAGCATCGATTACAACAGCGACGACGGTCTCTTTCTCGGCGGAGGCGTTCGGATCGTTCGGAGCGGTTTCCGAAAGGACCCCTATGCGGGCCGGCACCTGATCTCGCTAAACGTCGCTCCGCGGAGTCGCGCCTACAATGCCTACTACGATGGGCGCCTCGTCTCCATATGGAACGGCTTCGACGTCAGGCTCGAAGCGGACGCGCTGGCGGCGCGCGCGTTTCGCAACTTCTACGGGCTGGGCAATCAAACGGACCGCACCGACCGGTCCCGATTCCGCGCCGAGCTGCGGTCGGTATCGGCGGCCCCCTCTCTGCAGCGGAGCATCGGAGGCGGCTCGTACGTCGCGTTCGGTCCTCGCGCCGAGTTCACCAGCGTAGATCTCCCGGCGGACGACGCAGCCACCGGCTTCACGGAGGAGCAGCTCGTCGACAAGTTTTTCGCCGGCTTTCAATCCACCATCGCACTCGACAGCCGCGACTCGACCCTGAATCCCCGGTCCGGATTCTTCTGGAAGGCGACGAATTCTTTCCATCAGGACCTGCGAGCCAGCAGCCGGCGGTTCGGCCGGCTGTACTCGGAGCTCCGTTACTACTATTCGCTGCCGGTGCCTCCGCAGATCACGCTGGCCCTGCGCGCCGGCGGCGCCACCAATTTCGGCACGTTCCCGTTCTTTGCAGCCAGCACGCTGGGCGGCGGGGAAAACCTCCGCGGCTATCCCCGCACGCGATTCGCCGGCCGAAGCGCCGTCTTTACGAATACGGAGCTGCGGGCGAAGCTCTTCGACTTCAATGTCTACCTCCTCAAAGGGGGGGTCGGCCTTCTCGGTTTCGTGGATCAGGGGCGCGTATGGGCCGACCACGAAGAGTCGGACCGATGGCACCTCGGACGTGGGGGCGGCCTATGGATTACCCCCTTCAACATGACGGTACTGAGCGCCACAGTCGGCTATTCCGAGGAAGGCAGCCTCGTGGATCTGTCGGTCGGTTTTCAATTCTGAAGGGGCCGGCGCGGCTCCGTCGGTGCCGTCGACGCCTCGGCCTCAGGCCAGCGCGCTCTCGCGCCCGGAGTCGCGCACAAAAAGACACGCGCTCCCGGTTCGCAGCACGACTTCCCGCATGAAGCGCGCATCCACCTGGCGCGGCAGGCCCAGCACCTGCAGGTCTGCGCGGGGGGCTTCGATGAGCCGTTCGAGAAACTTCCCCGAGTGTACCCAGTGCTCGGTACGTGGAGACAGGCGTGCGTCCTCAGTCAGGCGCTGCAGGTAGGCCCGCGCGTTGGGAACCTCGTCCGGATCACGAACGACGGTGAGCAGGCGCAGCGTCCGGGCTTTCCAGTTCTGGAAGATCTGATACGCCAGGAGCACCGTCAGGTCGAGGTTCGCAAGACGAAGTCCCAGCTTCCACTCCGGACTCTGATCGCTCACCCACACGTTGAGCGAGCGCTCGTAGGAGAGTCCGGCCTTGGGGTGCAGGTACAGAAAGGCCACTCCCATGCCGTTGGCGGCCGCGGTATCAATGAAGCCCTGAAGCGTCTCCTGATCGCAGGCGTGCGCCAGTCCGAAGATGATGTTAGGCTGGAAATGTGAGCCGCGAAGCACCGCGGCACTCATCTCGGTGCCCTTCAGCAACGTAGGTGCCTCGATGACGCTGGCCGTGGCGGAAAGGCCGGCCATCCGGAAATCGTGGGCGACGTCGACGAGCGTGTCGAGGTCGTTCTGGGCGCCGTACGGACCGCGCGCGCCGTCCGGGCGATCACCCCCTTCCCCGCCGTCGTTCGCGGCCACGTCAGTGGTGCGGCGCACGCCTATGATGCGAAGCAGCCCCTTCGGGTAGGCGAGCACGCGCAGGAAGCGGTAGGTGCCCTCCAGCTCGGCGCGCGACTCGACCGGCACGAGCAGGTCCGGCTTCCACGATCGCTCGTTGGCCTGCTCCGGAGAGCGCTCGATCCGCTTGATGGCCCAATCGGCCAGCGACACGAAGACGCTGCTTCGAACGGTCTGCCAGGGCGTCTGCAGCTCCTGGTTCGTCAGATAAACGTAGATCCCCATGATCATGGAGAGCGCCACGAGCGCAAAGATGGGACTGATGACGAAGACGGCGACCAGGCACGCCGTGATACCCACAATCGGCACCCCTGCATGAATGCGAAACAGGGGTCGGAAGGAGATCATCCCGAGGCGCTGCTCGAGGAGGACGACGAAATCGATCGTCAGGTAGATGAGCAGATAAAACATGGTGATGAGCACGGCGACGCGGTTCAAGCTGCCAACCAGCATCACCGCCGCGACGAGCGCGCCCGTAACGAGCATCGCATTGCGCGGCTCACCCCGCTCGGTGAGCTGCGCGAAGAACTTATGCCGCGGCAACACGCCTTGCTCGCCCAACGCGTGGAGGACGCGTGGAGCGGCCACGAAGGAGCTGAGCGCCGCCGTGAACGTGGCACAGAGAATGCCTACGAGAACGAGCTCTCCCCAGGCGGCCTTCTCCAGGACGATGAGGTAGTTTCCTGTAAGCTCTTCCGGCGTGGCGACGAGACTGTACCAGAGGGCCATGAGCAGGTAAACGACGAGGGCCGTGCCCACGGCGGCCAGGGTGCCGATCGGGATACTTCGCCTCGGATCTTCCAGCGCCCCGGACATGCTGGCGCCGACCTTGATGCCCGTCCCGGCAGGAAAGAAGATGGCGAAGAGAACCCAGAAGCCGCCGGCGTCGAAATCGCCCCACAGCCGCGGTTCATGGAGGGGGCCTTCCCGGCCGACGCTGGTGATGCCCAGAGCAATGGAGGCAAGCGACGCGAGAATGACGAGCAGGACGATCCCTTGCAGGCGGAAGGCCAGGCGGGTCGAGATGAACGTGATGGCAAAGGCGATCGCCAGCACGATGTATACGACCAGGATCTGGGGATGGCCGGGAAAGAGGTAGACCCAGGCCTCGCTGAAGCCGTAGACGTACAGCGCCGACGAAAAGGCCTGTCCGAGATAGAGCGGGATGCCGATCGCACCGCCGGGCTCCAACCCCAGCGATTGCGAAATGATGTAGAACACCCCGCCGGCGCCCATCCGTATGTTCGTCGTGATCGAAGAGAGTGAGAGGGCGGCGGTGCCCGTTATGAGGAAGGTCAGTAGTACGATCAGCACGGCCCCGCCGAGACCTGCGTGGCCCACGATCCACCCCTCGCGGAGGTACATCATCAGCCCGAGAATCGTCATCACGGTCGGCCGGTAGACGCCTTGAAACGTCCCGAGGCCGCGCTGCTCGCCGCCGCCGGCGAGCACGGATACGACGCGGTCGCGCAGCGACCGCTTGCCGCCGGTCTGCTTTCCGTTCTCGACGGGCGCCTCGCCGCTCCGGGCGGCCGTGTCGAGGGCTGACTCGGAGGTCTCCTTTTCCATGAACTAATGTCCCGGTTCGAAAGCTGCCATGACGGTCGTACCGCGTGGATGTATCTTGATACGTCCATTCGCGAGTACGCTAACATATGCATGCCGCTGCATCGCGCTCCGTGTCGTTCGGCCTCCTCCCATTAGCTGCCCTATGTACGGGCGTCGTTTTATCATAGCGCCGGTCGCCCCTCACGCTCGTCTCCCGGGCCGAACACGCGCATCGACCCTCATGGTGCGTGAGCGTGCGTACGAGATAGTACTACGTCTACGACGAAGCCGGACGTCGTTTCCCGGGCGTATGAAATTGAAACATCTGGATCTAGGTACACCGATTCGCAAATACGCTACCATATGAGTGCCGCTGCATCGCGCGCCGCGTCGTTCCGGCGCCTCGCCGTAGCTCCGGCTACGTACGGCCGACAGT
>CAZXHQ010000080.1:7764-10646 GCA_964640145.1 uncultured Rhodothermales bacterium
CCCTTCGGGCTCGTGTCGGCCGAGCACGCGCATCGACCCTCCCGGTACGTTACCGTAGTTACGAAATGATGTACGTCTAAGCCTCCCATGAAGCTGATCAGTTCTCAACTGGCGTTCTACTTCGGCGACAGGACGGTCCGCCGCAACATACGTGCGTTGCTGAGATACATCGCTTTTCTCTGTGCCGTCATCATCATCTTTGCCATCCTCTTCCACGTCATCATGCTGCACGCGGAGGGTCAGGAGCACTCATGGGTGACCGGCTTCTACTGGACGCTCACGGTTATGAGTACGCTCGGTTTCGGAGACATCACCTTCACGAGCGACATCGGGCGCATGTTCAGCATCCTCGTCCTGGTCTCCGGCGTCGTGCTGCTTCTGATCGTGCTTCCCTTCGCCTTCATCCGCTACTTCTATGCCCCGTGGCTGGAGGCCCAGATCCAGACTCGGGCACCGCGCGAGGTGCCGGCGCACGAAGAGGGGCACATCATCATTTGCGCCTATGACACCATTGCCGAAGGCCTGATCGAACGGTTCGTGAACGAAGGCCGCACTTATTACGTGCTGGAGCCCGACCCGGTAAAGGCGGCCGAGCGTCGAAATGACGGCGTCTCGGTCATTGCCGGCGACGCCGACAATCCGCAGACGCTCAGAGCCATGCGGGCCGAGCACGCACGCCTCATCGTTGCCAACCTGGACGACACCGTCAACACCAACATTACGCTGACCGCCCGTGAGGTAGCGCCCGACGTGCCGATCGTCGCGATCGTGAGTGCCAACGAATCCGTCGACGTCCTGGAGCTCAGCGGCGCAACACGGGTCCTGCCCCTGAAAAGATGGCTGGGGGAACACCTCGCCAACCGGGTCAACGCCGTAAACGCGCAGTCGCATGAAGTGGGCCGGTACGAGGATCTCATTATCGCGGAGATTCCCGTGAGGAATACGCCGCTTGCCGGCAAGACCATCCGTGAGACGCGTCTGCGGGAGATTTCCGGCGCAAGCATCATCGCCGTCTGGGAGCGCGGTCGCCTGCAGCCCGTTCGCCCGGACCTCCGACTCACGGAGGCATCCGTACCGGTCGTCGTCGGCAGCGAGGCTCAGCTCGAAGAGCTCGACAGCCTGCTCTTCATCTACGACTTCAATCCGAATCCCGTCCTCCTCATCGGCGCCGGGCGTGTCGGTCGGGCCGCCGTGGCCGCGCTTCGCCGGAAAGACACCGCCGTCAACGTCGTTGAAAAGCGACCCGAGATGTGTGCCCGTGCGCGGGCTCTGGGCGCCGAGGTGTTCGAGGGGGATGCGGCGGACTACGATTTGCTCATGAAGGCGGGGCTTAAGGAGGCGCCCTCCGTGCTGCTGACGGCGCACGACGACTCGATGAACATCTATCTGGCCTCCTACTGCCGGCGTCTCAATCCGGAACTGCGGATCGTCAGCCGCATCACGCTCGAACGCAACATCGAATCGATTCATCGTGCGGGGGCCGATTTCGTGCTGAGCTACGCCTCGCTCGGCGTGGCCGCCGTCGCTTCCGCCTTACAGGGCAAGGAGCCCGTCGTGCTCGGAGAAGACCTCGACCTGTTCACCCTGCCGGTACCGCGATCGATCCTCGGCGAAACCCTGTCGACGAGCGGCATCGGCGCCCGCACCGGACTCATCGTCATCGGGATTGAGCGGAACGGGGAGATCGTTACGAACCCCTCCCCCGATACCTCCCTTCGAAAAGGCGCGGATCTCGTAATGATGGGCAGTGCCGAGCAGCGCATCAGGTTCGTCGAACAATTCCACACCGCATAATCTCACAGGCCGACGTTCAGCCGAAACCCGGGCCGGATGCTCCGGTTCACCGGGTCGAAGGACGGCGCGAGGGACAGATTGACGGATCGGTCGGCGCGCCGTGCCGCCTCCTCCCGGTAGCCGACGTACATGATGCCGAAGCCGGCGAACGATCCGAGCGTCGTCAGCGCCGCGTTGGCCGCCGTGCTGCCTCCGACGAGGTTCGACGTCGCCGCGCCGACCAGGCCGCCGGCCAACGTGCCGAGTGCTATGAAGTTACCCTCGCTGGAGGTAAAGTCCCGATCATGGGCCAGCAGGTGCCCCGTGGCGAGCCCGGCGGTCGTCGCCGTGATGAGCAGACTCGCCGCCGGCCGGGCGCGGTTCACGTCCGCAATCTCGAGGAGTGCCGCACCGGCTTCAAAACCCAGCAAGCCGACCGTGGAAAGAACGCGGGCGTCGCCCCGGCTGTAGTTTTCGGCGCGGGAGAGACGATAGCCCACGTAGGCGCCGCCTACAGATCCCGCCAGTCCGAGGCCCGCCAGGGTCCGAATCGAAGCATCATCGTCGTCGACGTCCTCTCCCAGGACGAGCGCCGCTGTGCCGAGTCCGAGGCCCGCGCCGAAGAGACTTCCGGCGGTCATCGTCTCGACCGAACCGTGACGAAGGCCGGTCGCCGTCGCAAAGCGATATCCACCGAGCGCCTCCGCCAGACTCACGGCGAGACCTGCACCCAGAACGCCCTGCAGCGACGTGTTTTCGCCGCCGACGAACGCGGCGAGCGCAACACCGTGAAGGTATCCGATCGTCGATCCGCTCCGAGTGAGCGCCGCGGCGGCCCTCGTAACGGGAAGCGACCGCGTTACGTAAAAAGGCACGAAGAAGCCTGCCGCGCCCGTGAGCAGCACGATCGTCCCGGCGGCCGTCTCATCCTCGATGTCTAGCGCGCCTGCGATCGACGGGCCGTAGGCCAGAAACGACATGCCGGCAGCGGTCCACAGCAAACTCACCCGCCCGGCCTGATCGATGCCGGGCCGTACGTTCGCCTCGGCCAGCGCCTGTGAAACGCGCCCACGCAGCGCCGCAACGTCCGAGTCCGCCAGCACCTCGCG
>CAZXHQ010000081.1:0-10591 GCA_964640145.1 uncultured Rhodothermales bacterium
CGTAAGCGGCTCTGATTGCCAATTTCGATATCATCCGGCGTTCGGTCACGGACGGTATACCCATGCCCCGACGGCGTGGCCGAGATCACCCTACGTGACCTCGTAAGGATCCATATCGTACCGTCGGCCGATTCGACAAGGCGACGAACCTCTTCGCCTAGATGAATGAAGTCGGCGTCATGGGTCCAGGATTGGCCGTCCCACTTGAACATTTCTACGCCGGACTTAGACCCAACGTAGAAACGATCCGCATAGGAGGTCGAAACGGACGCGACAAAGAACGTTCCTTTCGCTATAAGATCAAGCCGATCCTTATGGAGCGCATGAATTCCCTCGTGGCTTGCGACGAGGAGTTTGTCACCGAATAGAGCAGTCGACGTCGCCACCTGAAGGCCGTCGATTCGCTCGAGATGAGCCCTCCCGCCGAGAACCCTTACGGGCGCCAATTTTCGGAGGCCCGTGCTGACAGCGGCATACAGATCGCCGTCATATCTCACCAGGTCGCTTACGAATCCGTCGAGACCAGTCTCCGCTCCGAACGTCGTTAGCTGCGATAGGACGTCAATCTGGACGATGCCACGATTGTTGAGGGCCAACCACAGGCCTCCTTGAGCATCATCGAAGACATAGTTTACCCAGCCGTCCGGCAACCCGGATTCCTTTGTATAATGCTGAACGACTTTCCCCTCGTCGTTCAAAAGAAGCAGGCCGCCTCCGTCTAACAAGCCGAGTGCGATATAACGATTTCGTATCGTGACCCCATGATACAGGCTGTTATCCTTGAGATAGGCATCCGCCTCGGTGCGGAATCTTGTCAGCCCCGTGCCGTCATACAGAAAGAAACCCTCTTCCCGCGTTCCCACAAGTATCCCATCTTCGCCGAACTCGTCCATTAGAAAAATCCGCACGTCCGCGAAACGGGCGCCACTCGGCACGAGCTGTAAATCGTCTCCGTCGACGCGAAGCAGACCGATCCCCTTCTCGCGAACGTAAACATCGTCTCCGACTCGGAACGACGTATGAAAGCCCGATTCGCTTTTCCAGATTCGGAAGGTTTCTCCGTCCCAGCGATATATTCTGGAATTCGTCTGGAAATAGGTATGACCGGATGTTCTATGTGTCGACCAAACATCCCAGAAATCTCTTTCCTCTTCGGGAAGTTCGGAAACAAGCGACCTGAAAGTCACAGATCCGATCGAGTCGTGGGAAAGGTACCCGAAGTCGCCCTGGAGCCCTACAAATACTTCTCCGCTTGAGCCAACCGCCAGCGAGCGGGCCGTTCCGTTCGCAGGTGTCCGCGCAAGCTCCCATTGGACGCCGTCGTAGATGAGCACGCCGTCGTAGTTGCCGACGTAGATAAGCCCGTCACTGCTCTGAACAATTCCCCAATTCTGGGGATGGGCCCGATACTCATGTGCAGGGAAATGCGTCGTGTAGAATGGACGGCCTTCATCAGAAAGATGAAATGCAGACTGTTGGGCTTGAGCCGCTAGAGACTGCAGGCACAATATTATGAGTATATGTCGCAGCGTATGCGGCATCCCGTTGGATTATCTGAGGGCGATGAGACCCGATACTGGGTGACGTCCAAGCCTTCACACTCCCTAGTATCAGCCGTATTGGTCAAATGTTAAGGCTAAATCCACCCAAACCAGCTGTTCACGAGACGTTCCACATCGGGTCTCTTGCCCTCGATGCGACGAATCAGAACTCATACCCGACAAACCCTTAAGAAATGGCAGTTTGCGGTGCGAGCATGCTTGACAGCCCTACGAAGTGAGTCTATCTTCCCGGCACGTAGGAGTTAATCTATACAAGTCAGGAGTTATCATGAAAAGGTTCGCACAACTCATTCTTTCAACGTGCATGTCATTAGTCCTCATTGGCGGCACCACATCTTTACTCACCGGATGCTCGGCGGACACGTTAAGCGGTCCGAACATTGAATCCTATGCGAATGGTGATGGAGAAAGCGGGGCTGACCACAATAATGGAGTAATAAATGGGGATGGCGAAAGCGGGGCAGATCATAACAATGGCAAGGACAGCAATGGTGATGGAGAAAGCGGGGCCGATCACAATAATGGCAAGAATAGCAATGGTGACGGAGAAAGCGGGGCCGATCACAATAATGGTTGATCTCTATCAACCTAATGGATTCTGACTGTCCGGACTATTCTCCCGGAGCCGTAACGTTCACGCGCCAAAAACCAACCACCACCATACGTCATAGCCGGACGCAGCACGCGTCTACAGGAACGGCCGGATGGGGTAATGCCCGTCCGGCCGTTTTCTTGTAGGGTCGATCCTACGGGTAGATAGTTCGCGCGGACCGGCCTCACGTTACGCTTCTACCCCATCCGTACGTTCAGACGAACCGCCTCCGCCCCGAGAACCCGCCGGATGGCACGATTCTTACTTCCGATTGAAGCAGTTCCATTGCCATCAGCAATCGGTGCTCCTTGAGACTGCGCTTTCGGTAACTCCTGATGACTCCTACCTACCGAAATGCCGAGAGTCCCGCCGGGCGATCCTACCTATCGGCAGGCTCAACGAGGACTACACAGGCCGCACCCCCGGTCACATGCCGGGGGGTGCGGCTTACTCATGCATCGGTTTTCAGGACGGCGACGGACCTTCTCGGGGCATCCGGAATAAACCCTCTTTTGATGGCGTCGACACCCGTCGACGGATCACGGCAGATCAGACGCTCCCTTCGCGCGGCGCGGATGCACGCTCTCGGGTACGGCAGCGGAAGGGGCAGGTGATCGAAGAGGGTTCGATCGCAGCCGACGCCGGCCTGTCTTGGGCAGCAGTCATGATCCGCCCCGGGGTGTCCCGGAGAAGTACGCGGACTATTCCACCAGAGCTCTTTTGCACCGAAACGATCGATCCAGCGTCGTCTTCGCCATGACGGGCGACGTGCGTCGCAACTCCAGGGCGTTGAGACAGCTGCGCGCGCTCAGCCGTCTGAACCTCCATATCCATGTCGTGTCGTTAGGCGAAACCCCTCCTTCGACACTGGACATACCAAATACCGAGCTTCACCTGCTGCCTGTACCGAAAGGATCCGGCCCGCTCTACTTCTGGAGGGTCCACGATGCCGTCCTAAAAGCGGCCTCGGCGCTTCCATCGGCCGTCTATCACGCGTCCGACCTCTACGTGCTGCCCGCCCTCGCGATGGCCGCTCAGCAGCACGACGGGCGACTTGTCTACGATGCGCGTGAGCTGTACCCCTACGTCGACGCCACGACGGGCCGCCCCTGGGTTCGATTCTTCTGGAGAGCCGTGGAGCACCGGTACATAAAACGCGCCGACCTGGTGCTGACGGTCAGCGACGGCATCGCGGACAGGCTGTCGAACCTGTACGACATCCCTCGTCCAATCATCCTTTACAACGTCCCCGATCAGACGCGTCCGGAGGTGCGGCGCCCACTGCGGTCGGCGGCCGATACGTCCACGAATGAACCCGTCATCCTGCACCAGGGCCAGATGCGCCCGCAGCGGGGCTGCGAGCTGCTGCTCGATGCGATGCGAGACGTCCACGGCGCGACGCTGGTCTTCCTTGGGGACGGACCGCTGAAACCGAAGCTCGAGGCACAAGCGACCGCCGCAAACCTGTCGTGCCGCGTCCGCTTTATGAATCCCGTCCCGCCCGACGAACTGCTCGCCTACACGGCTTCGGCCGATATCGGCGTGACCCTCCTGGAAGACACGTGCCTCAACCATCGCCTGGCGCTCCCGAACAAGCTCTTCGAATACCTCGTCGCCAACGTGCCCGTCGTCGCCAGCGATCTGCCCGAGATACGGAAAGTAGTCGGCACGTACGGACTCGGGCAGCTCGTGCAGCCGGGCAACCGGGCCGACGTGGTGGCGGCGCTCAACCAGGCCGTGCTCGACAAATCGCTTCGCGAACGCTGGCGCCGCAATATCCCCACGGCGCTCGAAACTTTTAACTGGTCTACAGCATCAGAAGAATTCCTCCACGCCTACCGACAGCTGCTTGCCGCATCCCGATGAAATACCTGTCGCCCGTCTTGATCGTGTGCGCCGTGCTCATCACGAGTGCGCAGGCGCAGGATGCGAGTGTCCCGGCCGAAGGTTTGGATTGGCAGCCGTTTGAAGAGGCGGTCCTACAGGCCAAGGCACAGAAGAAGAAGCTGGTCGTCGACGTCTATGCCCCCTGGTGCCCGTGGTGCCGCCGTCTGCAGCGAGAAGTCTATACCGACGAGTCCGTACAGTCGTACGTCAAGGAGCACTTTGTCGTAACGCGGCTCGACGGTGAGAATCAGACGGACAGCCTTCGTTTTCGTGAGTATACGCTGACACCGGCCGAGCTCGCGGTCGGATTGGGTGCGGAAGGCTATCCGACGACCGTCTTCCTGGACGCAGACGGTCAATATATCACCCGACTTCCCGGATTTGCCGACACCGCCGCCTTTCTTAATGTCCTCTCCTATATAGGGTCCGACTCGTTCGTGGATCTCTCCTTCGAGGAATACCGCCACCAGGACGAGTAGCGACCGGCCGTCTCAGCGTCTCGCCAGAACGATCCGGTTGCGTCCGGCGAGATCCCGGCGAAGCGAGACGTCGGCGTATCCGGCCTGCTCCACGATCCGCACGACGTCGGCGCCGTATTCTGCGTGCGTCTCCAGGGCCATCCATCCGCCTCCATCGAGCAGGCGCCGGCCCACCTGCGCAAGGCGCCGGTAGAACGCGAGGGGGTCTTCCAATGCAAATAGCGCCACGTGAGGCTCGTAGGCGCGGACGTCGGCCGGCAGCGTAGCGGCCTCCTCCTCCGCGATGTAAGGCGGGTTCGAAACGAGCAGGTCCAGGCCCCGCGTTACGCTCTTCGTAAACCCGGCAGCCAGCAGGTCGGCTTCGACGAAATCTACGGCAAGATCGTTCGCCCGTGCGTTGCGGCGAGCCACCTCCAGCGCGGCGGACGATACGTCGCACGCAAAGACGCGGGCATCCGGCCGGATTTTCTTGATGGCCAGGGCGATGCAGCCGCTTCCGGCTCCCACATCCAGCACCGTCGGTTCTCGGACCCCATCCACTAGGTCGAGAGCCGCTTCGACGAGCTCCTCCGTCTCGGGCCGAGGAATCAATACGGCCGGCGTGACCGTCAACCGCAGACCGTAGAACTCCGCATATCCCAGGATGTACTGCAGCGGCTCATGTTCGAGGCGCCGCCGCACCATACGCTCGAAGCGGTCGGCGCGCTCGCCCTCGACTGGGGCAGCGGGATCCGCGTACATGCCTGCACGGCTCGTCGAAAACGCCTCGCACGCGAGCCACTCCGCATTCCGGCGCGGATGCTCGATCCCCGCAGCCGCAAGCCGATCTGCGGCATCCTCGAGGAGTTGTCGTATCGTGGGGTCACCCATTCTTACATCATACGACCGCGTTCAGGCGGCCGTCCGATTCTTCGCAAAATCTTCCGTTTTTGCGCCACCGGGCAGAAAAAGGCGGTATTCCGGAGCGTGCGCAACTGCTCGGCCGCGCGAACTCATCCCACTCATAACCATTTGCCGGATGTAGATGTATATTACGTCGATGCGGCAGGATGCATCCCGACCTCGCGTCGCTCCCTCGAACGTACGCGAGGTTTTCCTTTATAGGTGACCACCCCGGATATATTGACAACAATACCTGTGGGATGAACACGTACGAGAAGCTCGAAGCACTTGCTCGAAACCTTTGGTGGAGCTGGAATCCCGAGGTGATCGATCTCTTCGAACGCCTGGATCCGGAAGCTTTCCGAGACTCGGGCAACAACCCGTTCGTGGCGTTCAAGAACGCCGAACCGATCACGGATTCTGCGCTCGTCGCCGACGTCGATGTGGCCTACCAGGCGTTGACAGCCTATCTCGACGAACCGGGACGCTTCGCGGACGCGCCTCGCACGAGCTATTTCTGCATGGAGTACGGCCTACATGAAAGCCTGCCCATCTATTCGGGGGGACTCGGCATTCTTGCCGGCGACCATGCGAAGGCGGCATCCGACCTCGGCGTTCCCTTCACGGCCATCGGGCTGTTTCTGAAGGAGGGCTATTTCAAGCAGCGCTTCACACCCGACGGCTGGCAGCTCGACGAGCATCCCGCGCTGGACCCGGTGAATCACCCCCTCACCCTGGTTTCTGACGAAGGCGGAGGGACCCTTCACGTCACGGTTCACCTGGGCGATCAGCCCGTGCGACTTCAGGCTTGGCGGATTCGTCTCGGACGCACCTCCCTCTACCTGCTGGATTCAGACGTCGAGGACAACCCCGGTCCGCTCCGCAATCTTACGGGGAGACTCTATCAAGGGGACTGGCGCACGCGGCTACGGCAGGAGATTATCCTCGGCATCGGCGGCGTCCGTCTCCTCCGCGCCCTCGACATCTCCACGGACGTCTACCATATGAACGAGGGTCACTGCGCATTACTGGCCCTGGAACTGCTTCGTGAACGACTGGATGCGGGCAATCCGATGGAAGAAGCCGTCAGCTGGGTGCGTGACCACAGCGTGTTCACGACTCACACGCCCGTTCTTGCCGGACACGACCGCTTCGATCCGTGGCTCTTTCTCGAGCAGATGAGCACCTTTCGCAACCAGTTGAACCATAGCGAAGAGGATCTGCTCGCCTATGGCCGGGTCCATGCGGACAATTCCGACGAGTCGTTCACCATGACGGTACTCGGACTGAGACTGTCGCGGAGCGCGAACGGCGTTTCGCGCCTCAACGGAGAGGTAGCCCGCCAGCAGTGGCACAGCATGTATCCGGAGCGGGCCGTTGAGGACGTTCCTATCGGTTCGATCACCAACGGCGTCCACGTCCCTACGTGGGCCGTCCCTATCGCTCGCGCCTTCCTCAATGAGAAGATCGGCGACTGGAAGACGCTGATGGCCGACCGCGACTTCTGGCAGGCCGTCGATCAGGTTCCAGACGAGGTTCTGTGGGAGTACCGGAACGAACTCCGCCGACAGCTTCTTCGCTTCGCCGCCGACCACGTCAAGCGGCAGTCGCTGCCGATGGAATTCGGCCTGAGCCCAGATGCCCTCACGATCGGCTTTGCCAGGCGCTTCGCAACCTACAAACGCGCCCCACTGCTCTTTACGGATGTAGAGCGTGCCGCCTCGATCTTCAGCACCCCGGAGCGGCCCGTCCAAATCCTGTACGCCGGCAAGGCCCACCCCGCCGACGACGGCGGCAAGCGCTTCATCAAACAAATCGTCGAGGCCGCACACCATCCAGGACTGAAAGGACGGGTCATCTTCCTCGAGAATTACAACATCGAGATCGGCCGGATGCTCGTCTCCGGCTGCGATGTCTGGCTCAATAACCCGCGCCGCCCAATGGAAGCGAGCGGCACGAGCGGCCAGAAGGTGGCCGTCCACGGCGGGCTGAACCTATCCATCCTCGACGGCTGGTGGCCGGAAGGCTATAACGGCCGCAATGGTTGGGCCATCGGCGAAGAGCACGTCGACTACGAGCTCGACCCGGTAGAGCAGGATCGTCACGACGCGGAGAGCCTTTATCGGAGACTCGAACAGGAGGTCGTCCCCACCTTCTATGATCGCGACGAGCGAGGCGTCCCTACGCTCTGGATCAAACGGATGCGAACCGCGATGAAGGACCTGATCCCTCAATTCAGCGCCGTGCGCATGGTCACCGATTACGTGGAGCGGATGTACGACCAGACAGACGCCTCCGTCCTTCTCAACGCAGATCGGTAAGCGCCCGCGCTCTGCGAAGGCCCGCCGTTCCCCGAACGGTTCTTGCGCCCACGCCCGGCGACGCATCCCGGAGTTCGCACGACCGGCGGATCGGTCCATGTGCGAACGACGCCCGGGAGGACGTCAAAAGTATCGCACGCTGAAGCCGCTGAACGCGCCTGTACTGCTCGACCGGTCCGCCTTCACGCTCTCGACGCGCGCCGTAGAGGGACCCTTTTTCAGCCGATCGAGGAACTGATCGAGGGCGTCTTTCGGTCCTTCGGCCACGACGCGAACCGATCCATCAGATTCATTTCGCACCCAGCCGTCCACGCCCAGACGGCGCGCTTGCTGCATCGTAAAGTGGCGAAAACCAACTCCCTGCACGCGCCCCGTAATTCGTGCGTCCACATGTTCAGTCACTTCCGTCATAACAGACCCGCCATTCCTGTATTCGACTGCGCGAGACGACGGCGCCTCCCGACGGGAAAGACGCAGCCGGGCAATGTTCAGGACAGAATTCACGCGCCGAAGATCCGGGTGCGGTTGGCGAAGCACGGGAAGGTCACGTAACAGCCGCGGTGAACGCGCAGACGAGTATGCTCCTTCTCGAACCGGCCTCTCCGGATTCTCATACCGACGCTTCAGATCTTACAGGGCACGGGTCTCGAATCGGATCAGCATCGCTACGCCGATGTAGCCCGTGAAGGCCCCGATTCCCAAACCAGCCGCCGTGCGGCCGGGATGAACCAGGCTCTCGACCAGCAGCGCATCCCCCATGAAGGCGGCCACGCCGAACAGCGTGGCGAAGACGAGCGCCCCTAGAAAAATGACCGGCCAGGATTCGAAAGCACGACTGGTAAACATAGGCGCCCAAAACGTGATAGGATGGGACGGTATGCTACGAACGTGGAGCGTCGCATACAAGAAGCGCCCGTGAGGGCCCGGCCACACCGGCGTCGCATACAAGAAGCGCCCGTGGAGGCCCGGCCGCTCCGGCGTCGCATCCGGGAAGGACCGGCGAGGGCGTCGCATTCGGGAACGTACCGGCACGCGTGCCCGGTCAGGCGGGCGCTACATGACCACGCCGACTGCAACGTACGCGGCGAAGGACACGCCCGCCACCGTGAGGGCGTACGGCATCTGAGAATTCACGTGGTCGATGTGGTCGCACGCGGCCGACATCGAGGAGATGATGGAGGTGTCGGAGAGCGGTGACGTGTGGTCCCCAAACACACCCCCCGACAGCACGGCGCCGAGCATGACGGACGCCGGAAGCCCGAGGCCCTCGGCCATCGGAATCACCACGGGCAGCAGGATGGCGAACGTCGTCCACGACGATCCCAGGGTAAACGACACGAAACTGCCGACGAGGAAGACGGCGCCCGGCAGCCACCACGTCGGCACGCCGGGGCCAAGAATGCTGACGACGTACGGCCCGACCTCGAGCTCCCGGGCGATCTGTCCGAGCGCGAACGCCAGCACCACCAGGACCGTGACGCTAACGAGCCCGGACGAGCCCTTCAGGATCCAATCCGTCGACTCGCTGATCGAGAGGATTGGACGACCGCGCCGCGGTATCGCATACATGACGGCCGCCGCCACGACGGCCGACGATACGGCCCACAGCACCGCCGTAGATCCGCTGCCGGCCATGATGTTGCCGTCGCCCGTGACGTAGAGGCCGACGAATATCATGCCCACCATGACCGCAAGCGGCACCGCGAGATCACGTACGTGGTCCGGGGCATGGTCGACGGGCTTCACGTCGGCGATCTCCTCGGCGATCAGCGGATGCGAGTCCGGGCGCGTGAGCTGCCCCCGCTCGCGTGCACGCCGTTCGGCATTCCTCATCGGTCCGTAGCTCCAGCCGGTCCCCGCCAGCAGCAGCGCGAAAAGGATTGCACCGATGCTGAAGAAATTGAAGGCCAGCGCTTCGACGAGCAGGGAGACGGCCCCTTCCGTCATGCCCTGCGCCGCGAGGAGGCCCAGCACGTAGGCTCCCCACGCGTTGAGGGGGATCATCATGCACACCGGAGCACTCGTGGCATCGCAGTAATAGGCGAGCTTTTCACGAGGCAGCTTCAGCGTATCGAACAGCGGCCGGCTGACGGCACCGACCGTCAGAGACGTGATGCTCGACTCCACGAAAATGACCATCCCCACCCCCCAGGCGAGCAGTTCGGCGCCCCGCCGCGACGTCCCCCAGCCTCGATCCTGCGCCCAGCGGATAAACCCGCTCACACCGCCGGAAACCTGGACCAGCGCGATGAGCCCGCCCACGAGCAGGCAGAAGATGATGACCCGCGTGTTCGCCGCACTTTCGAAGACGGCCACGAGCTGCTCGATCAATCCTTCCAGGCCGAGAAGAAGATTACCATCGGCCAGAATGATGGTACCGATCAGCAGACCGACGAGCAGGGACAGGTATACCTGACGCGTCCAGAGCGCCAGACCGATCGCCACGACCGGCGGTAGAAGGACGATCCAGTCCACGTACGATGAGATGCGGATGGATGGGGATCGGCGACGGGACGCTTACGACGGCGCGTTACCCGGTTTCCATTTGATGTTGCACCCGATGGACGGATACTGTTCGCCGGTGACCCTGCCCGCCTCGAGGAGTTCGTCGAGCGCACCGCGCAGATCCGCACCCGTCGCCTCACCCTGTCCCGGCCGGGTCTCGTCATACCGGCCGCGATAGACTAGCTTGCGATTCTCGTCGAAGACGAAAAAATCGGGAGTGCAGGCGGCGCCATAGGCGCGTGCGACCTCCTGCGACTCGTCGAACAAATAGGGGAATGGATATCCCTTGGCATCCGCGCGCTGCGCCATCGCATCGAACGAATCGTCGGGATACTGATCGGGGTCGTTGGAGCTGATCGCCAC